>NZLH01000268.1 GCA_002694155.1 Pusillimonas sp.
ATTGAGCCAGGCTGGATTGAGCGCGTGGGTGCGCATTTACTGCGACGCACTTGGTCTGATCCCAGGTGGGAGAAAAAAAGCGGGCAGGTTGTAGCCAATGAAAGGGGTACTGTTTATGGGCTGACCGTATATAACGGGCGGAGCATTCACTACGGCAAAATCGATCCTATTCATGCGCGCGAGATTTTTATTCGCGAAGGCCTGGTAACGGGCGAGCTTAATACCACCGTGCCGTTTGTGCGTCAGAATCGGCAACTAATCGAGCGGATCGAAAAGCTCGAGCATCAGGCGCGTCGGCCGGATATTCTGGTCGACGATAGTTTAATTTATGCTTTCTACGATCAGCAGGTTCCGGCGGAGGTTTTTCAAACCGCCACACTTGAAAAATGGTTCAAAGGGTTGGACGGCGCCGCGCGCAAGGCGCTGCTGCTTCAGCGCGATGACCTGATGCGTCATGAAGCGGCTGGCGTAACAACCGACGTTTTCCCAAAGAAGGTAGAGTGGGATGGCGTTGAAATGGCGCTTGATTACCACTTCGAGCCAGGCTCTGTTAAAGACGGAGTAACGCTGACGGTGCCGTTGTTCGCCTTGAATAAAATCGATGCGCAGCGCTGTGAGTGGCTGGTGCCGGGCATGCTTAAGGAAAAAGTGCAGTTATTGCTTAAATCGTTGCCCCAGAAACTGCGTCGCCATTGTGTGCCCTTACCCGACTATGCGGCCGATTTCTATGCGCGCTGGTTCGAGAAGGCGCGAGCCCCAGATCTTAGCTTACTGGATGCCATAGCCCAAGATATGTGGCAACACGTGAAAGTGCGGCCGCACAGAACCGACTTTAAGACCGAAACACTGCCGGCCCACATGTTTATGAACTTCAAGGTGGTGGACGAGCATGGGCGCATGTTGTCGGGCGGGCGGAATCTTGACCAGCTTAAGGCAGAGCACGGCCGTCAGGCGCAGGCCTCTTTCCAGAAAATGGCAGTGCGCGATGATTCGGTTGCGCAGGCTCTGGCGCAGGATAATCTAACCTCTTGGACCTTTGGTGAATTGCCTGAGCTTATGGAGATACAGCGCAAAGGCGAATCGGTTATTGGTTATCCGGCGTTGGTTGATAAGCAAACGCATTGTGATCTTGATGTATTCGATGATCCGGCCAAAGCACGGGCGCAGCATCGCTTGGGCTTACGCCGATTATTTCGTTTGGCGTTAAACGACCAGGTTAAATTTCTGCAGAAGAATTTAACTGACCTGACACGCATGAGCATGCTTTACATTAGTTTGGGAACCCAGGACGAACTGCGCGACCAGATAATCGATTTGGCAATTGAGCAGGCATGTATGGCAGAGCCCTGGCCTGATACGCGCGAAAAATTTGAACAGCGGCAGGATTCTGCCCGTTCGCGCTTGGGCTTGTTGGCACAGGAGGTTGCCCGGTTAACCGGCCAGATTCTAACCGAGTGGGCGGCGGTGCAAAAAAAACTGGCACAAGCAAAACCACATGCCCAAACATACGCCGATATACAAAGTCAGCTGTCGGCATTAATGGGTAAATGGTTTGTTCGTGATACGCCGTACGACAAACTGGCGCATTTCCCGCGCTATTTGAAAGCTGTGCAAATGCGAATTGATAAGTTGAAGTCAGATCCGCAACGAGACAGCAAACTTATGGCCGAGATGGCGCCATTGCTAATGCAGTATCAAAGGTCAGTAAGTACGTTGAAGGGTGCGCATGATGCGCAGTTAATGGAGTTTCGATGGATGCTGGAAGAATTACGTGTTTCGCTTTTTGCGCAAACGTTGCGCACTCCTATGCCAGTATCTGTAAAGCGTTTGAACAAAGCCTGGTCGGCCATGCACCGATAGGCGGGTCTGTGGGTACAATTCGTTCATGACCGATACCGTTACGCCTCCTTCTTTTGTCCATCTGCGTGTTCATTCCGAGTTTTCGGTGGTAGATGGCATTGTGCAAATTCCCGAACTAGTGGGGAAAGTGGCTGGTTTCAGCCAGCCCGCCGTTGCTTTAACTGATTTATGTAATGTTTTTGGTCTGATCAAGTTTTACAAGGCGGCACGCGCGGAAGGCGTCAAGCCTATTGCTGGCTGCGATATCTGGATCGAGAATGAAGTTGACCGTGACAAACCGCACAGGGCACTACTTTTAGTACGTAACCATGACGGTTATTTGGCCTTGTGCGAAATTCTTACGCGCGCGTGGCTTGAAAATCAGTATGCCGGTCGTGCCGAGGTTAAACGTGCTTGGCTCGACAACGTTGACGGCCTTATTATGCTTTCGGGCGGCCGTTCCGGTGATATTGGCCAGGCGCTAGAGGCAGGGCGAGACGCTGAAGCCCGAGTGTTGGCGCAAAATTGGGCGCAACGCTTTCCGGATACTTTTTATATCGAGTTGCAGCGTAGCGGTGCTGATGGCGACGAGGCTTATGTGCAGTCCGCCTTGCGGTTGGCCGCGGAACTGGATCTGCCAGTGGTGGCTACTCATCCGGTACAGTTCTTAGAACCTGATCAGTATCGGGCCCACGAGGCGCGTGTTTGTATTGCGGAAGGCGAACAGTTGGCAAACCCGCGCCGACATCGTCGTTTTACCGAAGAGCAGTACTTGCTGTCTACCGAGGAAATGGCGCGTCGATTTGCCGACGTACCTTGTGCGCTGGAAAATGCGGTTGAAATTGCCAGGCGTTGTAACTTAACGCTGGTATTAGGGCAGGCTCGGCTGCCCGATTTCCCAACGCCCGAGGGCATGACGCTGAACGACTATTTGGTTCACTTGTCGGAAGAAGGCCTGGCGCAACGCATGGCGTTTCTTTACCCTCAAGCACAAGAGCGTGAAAAGCAGTACCCAAAATATCTCGAACGCTTGCACCTGGAGTGCAAAACCATTATCGACATGGGGTTCCCGGGTTACTTCTTAATTGTTGCCGACTTTATTAACTGGGGTAAGCAAAATGGGGTGCCGGTTGGGCCTGGAAGGGGGTCGGGTGCCGGCTCTTTGGTGGCCTATTCGCTGGGTATTACCGACCTTGACCCTATTCGTTACGATTTGCTTTTCGAGCGGTTTTTGAATCCAGAGCGGGTGTCTATGCCCGACTTTGATATTGACTTTTGCCAGGATAATCGCGAACGGGTAATTGATTATGTAAAGCAGAAATATGGGCGTGAAGCGGTAAGCCAGATTGCCACCTTCGGCACCCTGGGCGCGAAAGCGGTGGTGCGCGATGTTGGTCGCGTGCTGGAAATGCCATATATGTTGTGTGATGGTTTATCGAAACTGATACCGTTTAGTCCGGCCGATCCCTGGACACTTGAACGAGCGCTTTCCGAAGAACCTGCTTTTAAAGAGCGGTACGATCAAGACGAAGAGGTTCGTGCACTGGTCGATTTGGCACGACCCCTGGAGGGTCTGACGCGTAATGTAGGCATGCATGCCGGCGGCGTTTTAATTGCGCCCGGCAAATTAACTGATTTTTGCCCTTTGTATGCGCAACCCGGTGAAGATGCCAGTGCTGTTTCACAATTTGATAAAGACGACGTTGAAGCGGCCGGACTGGTCAAGTTCGACTTTCTGGGCCTGCGTAATTTAACAATTCTAGATTGGGCTGTGCGTTCCGTACAGCGCTTCAATGAAAACAAGCGTGATTTCGACATTATGGCCTTGCCGTTAGATGACGAACCCACGTACCAGTTATTAAGTGAAGGCAACACAACAGCAGTCTTTCAGCTTGAATCACGTGGCATGAAAGAATTGTTGCGAAACCTTAAGCCCAATACCTTCGAAGACGTCATCGCCATGCTGGCTTTGTATCGGCCAGGGCCGCTTGAATCGGGCATGGTTGTAGATTTCGTTAACCGTAAACATGGTCGTGCGGAAGTAGATTATTTTCACCCCGACCTGGAGCCTGTACTGAAAAGTACTTACGGCGTGATTGTTTATCAGGAACAAGTCATGCTGATTTCCCAGATTATCGGGGGATACACGCTTGGTGGCGCCGATATGTTGCGCCGGGCTATGGGCAAGAAAAAGCCCGAAGAAATGGCCAAACACCGGGAGATTTTTCAGAAAGGCGCGGTAGAGAAAGGCTACGATGCTGATCTGGCCGTTAAGTTATTCGACTTAATGGAGAAGTTTGCGGGCTACGGTTTTAACAAAAGTCACTCGGCGGCCTATGCGCTTATTGCCTACCAAACCGCCTGGCTCAAGCATTATCACCCGGCAGAGTTTTTGGCGGCCACTTTGTCGTCCGATATGGACGACACAGACAAGGTACAGATATTTTGGAAAGATGCGCTGGCAAACGGGGTCACGGTATTGCCGCCCGATGTAAACGCTTCGAATTATCGCTTTGAACCCGTAAAAGATAAGCACACTGCGCAATTACATCCCCCGCGCACCATACGATATGGGTTGGGTGCGGTAAAAGGAACAGGGCAGGGTGCTGTCGAGGCCATTATCCGGGCGCGCGAAGAGGGCGGGCCTTTCAGCAGTTTGTTTGATTTTTGCCGTCGCATTGATCGTCATGCCGTAAATCGGCGCACTATCGAAGCGCTAATTAGAGGGGGCGCGTTCGATACTATTTCAGTTAACCGCGCAGCGTTGTTGGCAACAGTTGGCAATGCCATAGAGGCTGCAGAGCAGGCCGAACGCAGCGCTAATCAGGTTTCCTTGTTTGATGATGACAGTAACGACATAGTTGAAGGAGAGCTGGCTAAAGTAGCACCATGGGATTTGCAGACCCAGCTTACTGAAGAAAAGCTCGCTTTGGGGTTCTTTTTCAGTGCCCACTTGTTTGATGCCTGGCGCGATGAAGTGCGGCGTTTCGCGCCCAAACCGCTAGCGCGACTTGAGGCCGCACGTGGTTTGCAGTGGTTCGCCGGTGTTTTGTCGGCACTGCGGCCACGCATGACACGGCGTGGCAAAATGTTGTACGCCTTGCTTGACGACGGCTCCGCTCAGGTTGAAGTAGCTATTTTCAACGAGCTGTATGAACAGCATCGCCACCGATTACGTGAAGATCAGCTTATTATTGTGCACGGCAAAGTTAGTCATGACGAGTATTCCGGCGGTTTGCGTGTGTCGGCCGACGACTTATACGATTTGCAGTTGGCGCGTGAGTCGCGCGCGAAAGCCTTGCGCATTACGTTAAATGGCAATGCCGACGTTGAGCGATTAAAAAAAGTGCTGAATCCTTTCCGGGCTGAACCAGAGAATGGCGTACCCGGCGTGGCGGTAGAACTGCAATTAGTGAAGAATGAGTTTTCGTGCCGAGTGCGGTTGGGCGATGCCTGGCGCGTGCGCATGGCGGATGCACTATTTGATCAACTGCATGGGTGGGTGCCACCTGAGGCTGTGGAGATTGCCTACCAATGACCCGTTTACGGATTGCGTTTTCTGAAGCAGCCACCAGTTTTGGTGGCCAGGAACAATACATTTTCAAAGTGATGCGTGGGCTACGCGAGTTGGGGCATGAAGTTCAGGCAGTGTGTCAACCGCATGCCAAGTTGGCACAGCAACTGCAAGACGATGGGTTCACAGTCCATACGTTGCTTACCGATGGATTCGTAAATTACACAAAAGGTGTGTTGCGTTTGCGACGCCTTTTTGCCGAGCAAAAGTTCGACGTTGTTAATACCAACAGTCGTCGCGATACGATGCTGGTGGGTATGGCAGCTCGCCTTGCAGGTGTGCCCTTGGTCGTACGTTCGCGGCATCTGGCCAAGCGGGTGGGCTCCTTGCTGTCATATACGGTAGTGCCGCATAAGGTTATTGCTTGTAGCCACTACGTGCGTAATCATTTAATTGATCGCGGCGCGAAGCCGGAAAAAATCAAAGTCGTTTACCCTGGTATTGATCTGCAAAATTGGCCCCAGGGGTCATCTGTGCGTGCTGAACTGAAATTAGCCGAGAACGACGTTGTGATTGTCTGTGTCGCTGTTATGCGAGAGCAAAAAGGGCATCGCGTTTTACTGCAAGCCGTTGAGCCACTTATTCGTGCGCGTCCCAATGTGCATTTGGTGCTGGTGGGGTCAGGTTCGCCGCTAATGGAAACATTGCAAGGCATTGTGGCCGAAAAGGGTCTGGCTCGGCGGGTGCATTTTTTGGGTATGCGGCAAGACGTGCCACAAATTTTGAATGGCTCGGATATTTTTGCATTGGCGACAGAAACAGAGGCAGCGGGTATGGTTTTTGCCGAAGCGCAAGCCAGTGGTTTGCCGGTTGTGGGTACGCGTGTTGGCGGTGTGCCCGAAATGATGGTTGAAAACGAAACTGGTATTTTGTTTGAACTACGCGATGTCAATGCCCTTAAAACTGCGCTGCAAAAGTTAGTCGATGACCCCGGGTTGCGGCGGAAAATGGGTACGGCCGGACGTCAGTTTGTGCATGATGCGCACCGGTTCGACCTAACGTCAATGGCGAAATCAACAGAGCAGGCTTACCTGGATTGGTTGGGCCAACGAAACTGGAAAAAATCATAATGTTATTTGGCAACGCATCCAGTATCCCGGTACTTATGTATCACCACGTGTCTCCAAGTGCAGGTTCTATTACTACTTCTCCCTCTAATTTTGAAAATCAGTTGAAGTGGTTGAAAAACCATGGTTATCAAACGATTACAACAAAGCAGTACGCGGCTTACTTGAAGGGGCACAGGCTGCCTGCCAAGTCGATCATGATTACGTTTGATGACGGTTATCTTGATAACTGGGTCTATGCTTTTCCTATTTTGCAAAAATGGGGGTTCAACGCGGTTATCTTTTTGGTTACTTCATGGCTTAACGACGGCCCGGTTCGCCCCAGTTTGGGGTTCGAAGGCAACTTGCCGGAAACGCCAGACCATAAAGAGTGCGAGCGCCGTATTGCGGCCGGGAAAAGCGATGAGGTGATTCTGCGCTGGAGCGAAGTTGCACAAATGCAGGCGTCTGGCACCATAGAGTTTCATAGCCACACGGATACCCATACGCGTTGGGACCTGAGCGACGACAAAGCCAACAAGAATCTGCATATGATGGAAGAGCTTGCCAGGTCGCGGCAAGTCCTGGCTTCTCGCTTAGGGTATGCCACTGAACATTTGTGTTGGCCGCAAGGTTACTTCGACAATGATTACATTGAGCTGGCCCGGCAAGCAGGTTACCGCTACTTCTATACAACGAAGGCCTTTGGGCAGAACAAGCCCTCCAGTAGTCCCGAGTCAATCCACCGTTTTGCTGTTCGCAATACAAGTGGGGAATCGGTGGGACGACGTATATGGGTTGCACGCAACCCTTTAGTGGCGCCTATATTCAATAATTGGAAGCGCTGGAAACGGTCGAGGCGGGAGCGCACATGACGCTGTCGGTAATTATCATTACCAAGAATGAGTCGGCCCATATTGCCCAGTGCATCAAATCGGTTCAGTTCGCTGACGAAATCATCGTGCTTGATTCAGGCAGTGAAGATAATACCCGTGAAATTGCAACAGAGCTGGGTGCGCGCGTAGCGGTTAGTCCCGATTGGCCAGGCTTCGGGCCACAGAAGAATCGGGTTCTTGATATGGCGAAAATGGATTGGGTGTTATCCGTTGATGCAGACGAGCGCGTCACCCCTGAACTTGCTCAGGAAATCCTCAATATCATTGCTTCGCCGCAGCACGACGCCTATAAAATAGCCAGGTTGTCCTGGTTTGGCGATCGCTGGATTCGCCATTGCGGTTGGTGGCCGGATTACGTAGTGCGCCTGTTCCGACGAGGCCAAGCGCGCTTTTCCGACGCGGCAGTGCATGAAAAGGTTTTGCCTGAAACGTCTCCAGGCGTTTTGCAGAACCATTTTTTGCATTATCCCTACACAAGTATGGAAGTGCTGATCGATAAGGTAAACCGCTATTCATCTGCTGCTGCGCAAATGATGTATGAAAAAGGGCGTCGTACGTCGGTAGCAGGTATCGCCGGGCATGCGTTCTGGACATTCGTGCGAATTTATTTAATTCGCCGTGGTTTTCTCGACGGTAAAGAAGGGTTTATTCTGGCGGTAACAGCAGCAGCCGGGAGTTTTTTCCGCTATAGCAAATTACGGTATATGCAGTCGGGTGGCAAACCGGGTCAATCATGAAGATTTTGTATACCAATATTCATCATGGCAATGGTGGCGGGCATGTAACGTATATTATGAACTTGCTGCGCAATTTGAAAGACGGTCATGATTTATGGCTGGGCACGCCCAGCGAGAGCCGGTTGTTCCGATATGCGCGCGATCTGCGGGGTGTGAATGTGCAAGACATGAGGTTTACCTCCCGTCCGGCCACATTGTTGCGCGAGGTGCGCGCGCTACGCCGGTTTTTGCGGCGGGAAAACTTTGACCTCGTGCATGTCAATGCTTCGGCTGATCATCGCCATTTTATGCTGGCGCGTATGGGTTTGCCGAATCCACCAAAATTGGTATGGACGCGTCACAATGATCGACGTATTAACAGTTTTGGCCATCATTTGCGCGCCCGATTCGGCACCGATCATGTTATTGCCGTAAGCGATTATGTGGCGCAAGGGCTGGCTACATCGCCTTATCGTGCGTTACCAAGTACGACTATTCGCCATGGTATTGATACGCAATACTACACGCCTGTTAATGAGGCTCGGCGCGTAGCTTTACGCCAGCGCTGGTTTGGTGATAAGCATGAAAACTTAATCGTAATGGGCAGTGTAGGAGGCACCGATACCGAAAAAGGCTGGCTTGATTTGGTTGAGGCAGTTGCCATGTTGCCTGAAAGCCAGCGTGCTCGATTCCGCCTGCTGGTTGCCGGCGACCCGCCTGATGAAACAAGAGTGAACCGGGTGATTGCGGCTGGAATGCTGGATGCGTGTGTTTTCCCTGGTTTGGTTGACGATATTCGTGATGTTTTGGGCGCGTGTGATGCAGGTTTCGTGCTTTCTCATTTCGAGGCCTTATCGTATGCGTGTCGTGAAACCATGGCGATGGGGTTACCAACGCTTGTAACGAACGCCGGTGGCTTGCCCGAAAATCTTGTACATGGCCAACAAGGTTGGGTCGTGCCCGTGCGCAAGCCTGATGCCATTGTGCCCGTGTTGCTTAGCATGCTTGAGAACCCCCGGCAACTTAGTGAAATGGGGCTGGCAGCCCGTCAGCACAGTGAGCAGCATTTCGGTTTGGGGCCATTTGCCGCCCAGACGCTTCAAGTGTATAAAAATACCGTCGCGTCGATATAATGCCCCGCATGATTCCAATTCTGATGTATCACCAAGTGGGTGAACCCGCACCGCGTGGCACACCTTACAGGGGGCTAACCGTCCACCCGCGTAATTTTGCCCGGCAAATGACCTGGATGAGTCGTTTCGGCTACCGCGGTTTATCAATGCGCGACCTAATGCCTTATTTGCGTGGCGATGCTTCAGGCAAAGTGTTTGGTATTACTTTCGACGACGGGTATCGTAATGTTTTCGAGAATGCGCTGCCGGTGTTAAATCATCTGGGTTTTACTTCAACCAATTACTTTGTTGTCCACCAGTTCGATGGCGGGAACGTATGGGATTACAAGAAAGGGGTGCCTCATTCGCCCTTGATGTCGGTTGAACAAATGCGCAAATGGGCGGCTGCAGGTCAAGAGGTTGGCTCACATACGCTTGATCACGTACATTTGTCGCAGGTCTCTCCAGAAATTGCTTACCAGCAAATTGCGCAGTCTCGTTCCGCGTTAGAAGCCTTGCTTGATCAAGAAGTGGGGGCGTTCTGTTATCCCTACGGGTCTGAAACGCCGGGTATTCGTGAAATGGTTAGAAAGGCGGGTTACAGCAACGCAACAACCACGGTAAGAGGGCTGGTTCGGTCTAATGATGATCTGTTCGGATTGCCTCGTGTTACTGTAGCGAGGTCAACAAATATCTTTCGTTTCATGCAGAAATGTCTTACGCGTTTGGAAGACAGGCGACGCAGTGGCTGAACATAAATTAAAAATTGCTTTTGTAGTTGATCGCTTTGGCGGCCGTTTTGGTGGCGCCGAGGCCTATGGTGTCGAGCTTATGCGCGAGCTTTCACGTCGCCATGACATTACGGTTTTTGCACGCCAGTATGATAATGAATCGGGTTTGCGTCTTCCGTTTGTGCCTGTGCGCACGCGCAAGGGCTTGCCAAGCTGGCTGCGTGTGCTTCTTTTTGCGGTCCGCGCGCGGCGTTTGACACGTTCCGGGTTTGATATTGTTCATTCTCACATTAACGGTTGGTGTGGTGATGTGGAAGTCGTTCACGTCACGCCTGTTAAATACAATTGGCGTGTGCGTAAAATTTCCGCATTGAAGCGTTGGTTGTCGTATGTAAGCCCTCGCGTACAAACTTATCTGGCACTAGAGCACAAGCGTGTATGCCGGCGTCCTGGTCATAGAACGGTAGCGGTTTCTACCCTGATTGCCGAGCAGCTTAAAAGTGCTTACGGTGGCAACACCGAAACCTATCCGGTTATAGCTCCGGGAGTGGTGCCGGCTGCAAGGCTGTCGCATGAAGAAAGCCTCGCTTTGCGGGAAAGTTTAGGTTGGTCAGCAGACGATTACGTGTGTTTGTTAGTGGCGCGCAACCCGCAACGCAAAGGCCTGAACACGGTATTACAAGCGCTTCTGAAACTGCCGCCAAGTGTGAAATTGCTGGTTGTGGGGGGTAATGCGTCAACGCGCGATTACGTTCGGCGCAACGCACCTGAAGTGGCTGAGCGCGTCAGAACAGTCGATGAAACCTCTGACGTTACGCCTTACTACAGTTGTGCCAACGCTTACGTTCACCCTACGTTGAACGATAGTTTCGGGATGGCTCCACTGGAAGCCATGTCTTACGAGTTGCCGGTAATTCTAAGCCCAAGCCCGTGGTGTGGGTTTGCGCAGTATGTAACGCATAATCATGATGCGCTTGTTTTGTCGCATCCCGAGAGCGTCGAGGAATTGTCAGATTACGTTAATCAACTTGTTGCTTCCAAGGTGCTGCACGAACGGCTTGTAAGAGGCAGCCAGCAGTTGGTTCAGCGTCACGGTTGGCCCGAGGTAGCACGCCGCTACGAAGCGCTTTACGATGCGCTTTTACAAGAGCGCGAGGGGCAGGTGGCTTCTTCTAAATAGCCAAGCCAACGTAGTGCTTGTTCCCGGCTGTTTCCACACATTTCTTCCGTGGGTTGTAAGTCGTGGCAAACTTGGGGCCGGTTGGGGTCATTAAAAATAGCGCAACGAAATTCGTTCGTAAGGTGAATGCACGCTTGCCCGGCCTGTTTGCCATCGGGCATGCCGGGAATTGGGCTGGAAATAGAGGGCGCGATGCAACAGGCACCGCAATGCGCGCGACACTGCATATTCAGACCCATCCCCTTAACCAGTAAACAAGTAAGCCCGCATATTCTTTAATAATCGAGCGGGCGGCTTCGAAAGTTCGGGCATCTGGTAACCAAAAGTCGAAATTCTGGTCATCGGGAACGGTGATTTGGGGCGGGGAAGGGGCCGGTATGGCGGCGATGCCCAAATTTTCGAAAACTGCCATCGCGCGGGGCATATGTAAGGCGGATGTTACCAATAGAATTTGCTTCAAATTATGCTCTTGTAAAACCTTGGCGGTAAGAAGACCGTTTTCTCGGGTTGTCAGGCTTTCTGGTTCCAGAATAAGCGAACTTTCGGGTACCCCTTGGCGTTTTAGGGCATTTGCCATAGCTTGTGCTTCGCTTACGCCGCCATCAAGTGCAGCGCCTGAAAGGACAACGACGGGCGCCCGACCAGCCTTAAATAATTGGGCTGCGGTATCGCTACGTGTTGTGACTTTGTCGCGATCGTAAGGCTCAAACCAGTTGAGCCGACCACCGGCCGTGTGTCCACCCAGAACCACAATAGCGTCGGCATCTGGCAGCAGATCGGGTGGCGTGTAGGGATGAAACTGCTCTAGGCGGCCACCTGCCCAAAGTGAAGACGCTGGCAGTGACCAGAAGAGGCCCCATATCAGGCTAAATAGTGCCACACTCCAGGCTAACCGTCGCCATCGCAACATGAAAAGCATTGCCGCAACGATAAAGAGCGTAATGCAAAGATTCAGCGGGATAATGAGGTTAGCCAGAAAATTGGTCACATTCATGACTTTTGCGCGTGTCGCAACGGATTGTTCAGAAGCTGCACTGTACTTTCAAATACGGTATCAATACTGGGCCAATGGCCCATTTCCCCCAGGCAAACAGCGAAGGGAGACCATGGCCCCGTGTGCTTTGCGTGGGTCACGCCAAATAATGTTATTTGTTGGGCGCCCGCCGCCGCAGCCAGGTGCGACACGCCTGAATCATTGCAGATAACAAGAGCCGACATGCGCGTGAGTGTAGCAAACGCGCCTAATCCCAGCGAGTCCAAACAAACTGCGGTAGGTGCATTACGCAATGCCTCTTCTTTTTCGTTTGGCGGAGGGCACATAACTACACGTAAGCCTTTTGCTTGCAAGGTTCGGGTAAGCGCGTCGAATGAAGGCCAGACTTTGACTTGCCCTTTGTGAAGACCGGTTGCTGTTGGTGCAATAAGAATAAACTTACCTGGCTCAAGCCCCGCGCGGGCAATTAATGTTCGTGCCGCTGCTTCGTGTTTTGGGGTAAGTGCCAAATTCAGTTCACTACCGGGTGTTGTTGGTGCCGAAGTCAAACCCCAGGCGTTCAAGGCTGAACGGGTCAGTGCGTACCAGGACGCTACCGCATGAGGCTTCGGAGTTGGCTTTGAAAATGGCCACTTCAAGAGAAAACTGCGGCCGTCGTCGCGATAGCCGGCGCACTGCAAGCCCGTTAAGCGGAAAACGAGGGCGCTGGAAAGCGAGTCGGGTAAAAGTAAACCCACCCCCCGGCCACTGTTATGCAAGCGCTTGTGGTCGGCAACGCGTTTGCGATCGGCTCTCCAAGACCCACTCATGGGCAGGAATCCGGCAAGGTCATATCCCTGCAAAAGGTCCTCAGCCCAGGAGCGTGCGCATACTACAGTGGGTACGCCGCTTTCCAAAACAGCGTGCAATGAAGGCAGGGCCATACAAACATCGCCAATCCAATTGGGCAATCGCAGGTAAATAATGGAAGGGGAGTTTGTCATGATTACTTTGAACGAAACATTACCGTTTTGCGCAACCGCTACACTGTCACGCAGTTAAAATGGTTTTTTCGAATTGTTGCATAGTTTAAAAGCGAGTCATTTCTTGAGTTCAGTTTTTCCTTCCGGCCCTGCGCACGCTGATCCAGTTAAGTTCGACCTGTGGCGTCGTATTTATGTGCGGTTGGGTAAATACTGGAAAGCCGTCGTTGTCGCTTTCATTCTTCTTTCTATTAGCGCAGCAACGCAACCCACACTGGCCATCATCATGAAGCCCTTGCTCGACGAAGGCTTCACGGGTCAGAAGCCATCTTATATTTGGTCTATTCCATTGTTGGTGGTGGGCTTGATGTTTGTGCGCGGTGTGTGTACGTTCGGTAGCTCTTACGTCATGGCATGGATTACCAACAACATGCTGCTGGGCATTCGTCGGGAAATGTTTAGACGACTGCTAGGGTTACCCGATAGCGAATTTCGCAGCGGAGATACAGGTCGCTTGTTGAATCGTTTTACGATTGATGCGGGTAATGTATCCGGCTTGGCAACAGAAGTTGTGACTGTCATTACACGCGAAACGCTTATCGTGGTGTCGCTCTTTGCGGTGCTGCTTTATATGTCGTGGCAGTTAACATTAATTGTCCTGCTCGTTTTGCCGTTGTCGGTTTATGTCTCGCGTATTTTTATTCGTCGTTTGCGCCGAATTAATCGGGACACGATTAACATGAACGCAGAGATGACGCGCGTTGTTGGCGAAGCGATAGACGGGCAACGTGAAGTAAAGCTTTTTGATGGTTATGATCACGAGTCATCTCGTTTTGAGTATGTCAGCGGACGGCTGCGCCGATTCGCGATGCGTGCCGCTTCGTCCGATGCCGCTATGTCGCCCATTACACAATTTTTTATTGGTGTGTCGGTGGCGGCAGTAATTGCAGTGGCGTTATATCAGGCTAATAACGAAGGTCTAACAGTAGGTAGTTTTGCCTCGTTCATGGCGGCATTAGGGCAAATTTTCGACCCCATCAAACGGCTTACTAATATTGCGGGCGCTACTCAGCGAATGCTGGTTTCGGCTGAAAGTGTGTTTGGCTTAATTGACCAAACGCCCGAGCCCGATGACGGTAAGTTCGAATTTGGCAAAGCGGTAACCGGGCATATTGAGTATCGCAATGTCAGCCATCGCTTTGCTGATGCGCAGGTCAACACCTTAAATAATGTGTCTTTAGAGGTAAAGCCAGGGCAAACAGTGGCCTTGGTTGGCCGTTCTGGCAGTGGTAAAACAACCCTGGTTAACATGCTGCCTCGTTTCATCATACCTACCGAAGGCCAGATTTTCATCGATGGCCAAGCTATTGGCGCCTGTTCGTTGCGCAGCCTGCGCGAGCAGTTGTCACTTGTTAGTCAGAATGTCGTGCTTTTTGACGGTACGGTTGGTGAGAACGTTAGTTATGGAGCCTTACGCGAAGTAAACGAACAGGAGATATGGGCTGCACTAGAGGCCGCAAACTTGTACGAATTTGTTCGTGGATTGCCCGAAGGGTTGAATACACGAGTTGGCGAAAATGCCAATCAGTTGTCAGGTGGGCAACGTCAGCGTTTGGCCATAGCCCGGGCGCTTATTAAAGATGCGCCTATTCTGATTCTTGATGAGGCAACTTCGGCGTTAGATAATGAGTCTGAGCGGCAAGTGCAAGCCTCGTTAGAACATTTAATGGCTGGTCGAACAACCCTGGTTATCGCTCATCGCCTTTCAACCGTGCAAAAAGCCGATATGATTGTCGTGTTGGATGGCGGTGAAATTGTCGAGCAGGGTCATCACGAGGCTTTGTTAGCTAAGGAAGGGCGTTACGCTATGTTGTACAACATGCAGTTTCGTGATGCTGTATGACTCGTGGTCAGGTGGTCTGTTAGGCCTTGGGCAACGTATTTAAAGCGGGAAAGTAATGAAAAAATTTGTGGCGATGTTAAGTTTGTTGGCGTTGGCAGGGTGCGCCACCGGAGACAAAGGGTTTTCTTTAAATGTCATTGAAGATCCTTTGTATTTGCGTGCTGAGCGCAAACTTGAGCAAGACTTTGTTCAGATACAGCGTGCTGTTTTTCAGCATCAGGCGGCGTGCAATCCGGAAGTGCAATTTTCGCGCGACGAGTTATACCCGGCCAATGCACGCGTGACAAAACCATTTCGTCCCGGCGCCACGAACAGTAGTGAAATGGTCGTGTTGTCGTTGGCCCGAATGACAAGCGGCCTTACGCGTGCCCGTGTTTACAGTTATTACGCCACAACCAATAATCAGGTTCAAGAAATGTTCGACATTGTGCTGAACCCGGAAAAATGTCACACGGTTGACTAATACCTTATTATTAAGCGCAGCCTAATATCAAGAGCGGGTATGGTAATTAAATCAGTACGATATCGTATTGTTCTTGCGAATACGCTGCTTCTACTTCCAGCGAAACGGGCTTGCCAATAAAGTCACCCAGCATGGCAAGATGGGCGCTTTCTTCTTCAAGGAATAAATCAACCACTGCCTGCGATGCCAAAACCCTGAACTCTTTAGGGTTAAACTGGCGCGATTCGCGCAGAATTTCTCGCAATATTTCATAGCAAAGTGTTCTGGGGGTGCGCACATGGCCTCTTGATTGGCAGGTAGGGCAGGGTTCACACAACTGATGCGCTAACGAGTCCCGCGTTCGCTTGCGCGTCATTTCAACCAGGCCTAACTGGCTGAAACCGCTTACGGTCATGCGGGTGCGGTCTTTGCTTAATGCCTTATTCAGTTCGGCCAGTACAGAGGTGCGATGCTCGGAATCATCCATGTCGATAAAGTCGATGATGATAATTCCACCCAGGTTGCGCAGGCGTAATTGCCTTGCAATGGCAACAGCGGCTTCAAGGTTGGTTTTAAAAATTGTGTCATCGAAGTTGCGACCACCCACATAGCCACCGGTGTTGACATCTACTGTCGTAAGGGCTTCAGTTTGATCAATGATTAAATAGCCCCCAGACTTTAAGTCCACTCGGCGCGACAGGGCTTTTTCTATTTCTTCGTCAACATTGGCCGTATCAAACAGCGGGCGTTCGCCGCTGTAATGGGAAATACGTTCTTTTACTGATGGTGTAAACGTTTCGGCCCATTCAGCTAATCTTTGTGTTGTTGCGCGCGAATCGACCAGGATCGAACCTGTTTCCGGGCTGACCATATCCCGCAAAACCCGCTGCTCAAGTGTTAAATCGGCGTACAGCAATGATGGAGCAGGTAACGACTTGGCTTTTGTCGTAATGCGTGCCCACAACACGCGCAAATACGACAAGTCGGCAGCAAGTTCATCATCGGAGGCACCTTCTGCCTGCGTGCGGACAATAAACCCCCCTTTTTCGTCCTCAGGCATTAATTGAACAACCCGCTCACGCAGTGCCAGGCGGCCTTCTTCACCTTCAATTTTCTGAGAAATCCCGACATGCGGTTCGTGCGGCAGGTACACCAGCATGCGACCTGCGATACTAATTTGTGTTGATAATCGTGCGCCTTTGGTACCCAAGGGGTCTTTAATTACTTGGACCATTAGAGATTGCCCTTCGAAAAGTAATTTTTCGATAGGGGTCATTGTTCCGCCAGCATTTCGTTCGGCGCGATTCTGACGTAAATCAGCTACGTGAATGAAGGCGGCACGTTCTAAGCCAATGTCAACAAAGGCGCTTTGCATACCTGGCAATACGCGAACAACCTTACCTAAATACAAGTTGCCCACATGACCACGTTGAATGCTGCGTTCGATATGAAGTTCTTGTACAGCACCTTGCTCGACGATTGCGACCCGGGTTTCGAAAGGGGTAACGTTAATAAGAATGTCTTCAGCCATTTTCAGCCATTGTGATTATTGTTCCAGGAAATGCGATCAGTATGCCATGATCGGCGCGCGCTGCAAGGTTCGCTGTTTGCTCGTGCCGTGACGGCAATGTCGTTATTTTCATTTGGTTTGGCGACAGTTTTCTTAATGTTGGCTTCACTTTCAACGAGACTCAGTTTGCAACTAAATGACAGTCATGCTACAGTTCGGTTCCCTTTGGAAACGCCCTCGGGATAACCCTTAAATTCAAGGGTTTGTTTAGAGGGAGGTTTAAAAGGGACAGTCATTTGTCAAAAGGGGTGTTAGGCATCTTTGCCGCACGTATTTGGCGGGTGATCTGGGCGGGGCCCTGAGGCGGGGTACGCGTTGAATGTCGGGTTGGGAGTTGGTTTTATAAATTTCTTGCCTTTCATTTGACACATTCTAAAAACTGCTTCATAATCTCGTTTCTTCGCTGCTTGAACAGCGCTTCACACGGCAAGTTAGATGTTTTTAGCTTGGTTGTGGGGCAGTTGGGTAGGGTTAGCGAAATTGCTCTTTAACAA
>NZLH01000269.1 GCA_002694155.1 Pusillimonas sp.
GTACCTGGCGCAATGTGCGTTTTGTGTCGAATATCGACGGCCACGCCATCGAGAGCGGCCTGGCCGGGCTGGATCCGCACGAAACGCTGGTTGTGGTGTCGTCCAAGTCGTTCACTACGGCAGAAACGCTTCAGAATACACAAAGGGCCCTGGACTGGCTGCGCGGCGGTGGCATTGCCAACCCTTATAGCCATGTGGTGGCCATCACGGCCAACCCGCAGGCGGCGCGCGAATGGGGCGCTCTGCCTTCACAAACTTTCCTGTTCTGGGAATGGGTGGGGGGCCGGTTTTCAATATGGTCGTCGGTGGCGCTGACAACAGCACTGGCGGTGGGTATTGATACGCTGGCCGGCATGCAGGCCGGTGCGCATGCTATGGACCAACACTTCGCCACCGCCCCCGTGGCGGAAAACGCCCCCGTGCAGTTGGCGGTGTCGGGCGTGGTGAACCGCAGCGTGCTGGGATATGGCTCGCTGAATATTGCGCCTTATGATTTTCGGTTGGGGTATTTGGTGCCCTACCTGCAGCAACTGGAAATGGAGTCGCTGGGCAAGTCGGTAGACCTGAACGGCAATGCGGTTAATGTACCCACCGGCCCGGCGGTATGGGGCATGCCCGGTACCGACGCCCAGCACACTTTCTTTCAATGGCTGCACCAGGGCAGCGACGGCGCCCCGGTAGACTTTATTGTGTGCCAGGAAGCCAACCACGGCTGGCGCGAGGCCCACCACACCCACCTGCTGGCCAATTGCCTGGCCCAGCGCCAGGCCATGCTAACAGGCAAAAGCTATGAGCAAGCCCTGCAAGAGTGCCGCGCCGAAGGCCACGCCGAGGAACACGCCCAATGGCTGGCCAAACACCGAATGCACACCGGCGGCCGGTCGTCGAATTTAATTGTTTTGCCCCGGCTCTCGCCCTATACCCTGGGCGCGCTGCTGGCGCTGTACGAGCATAAGGTATTCACGCAGGCCGTTATTTGGGGCATTAACCCGTTCGACCAATGGGGCGTGGAATACGGCAAGGTGCTGGCCAAGGGCATCACGCAGGAATTAAAGGGGCAAGCGCCCTTGAACGGCGGGCACGATGCGTCGACACGGTATTGGGTGGAGGTGTTTCGGGGGTAAATGGGTAGGCCGGGGAACGGTATTTTTACCTTCATAGATTACGTTTTATGCGATACAATACGTAATCTATGATAGTTATTATGGTTCTCAATGCCCAAAAAACTTCAGATATCACCTGTTCTTCATCCCAACGTCCTGGCCCGACTTAAGGTCTGGGGGCGCTGCGTACGACTCCAGCGGGTGCAGCAAAAAATCAAAGCCGCCGACTTTTGCCCAAGGATTGAGGTGTCCGAGAGCACTTTACGGCGGATCGAGGCCGGTGATCCATCTGTAAACGTAGGAAGCTACCTTACTGCGCTCAATGCGCTTGGCTTAATGGATTTGGTTACACCTATGCCAAAGCCTCAATGGTTCGAGGGCAACGTGAACGCTCGCGTTTATGCTCCCAAAGAAGATAATGATTACTTCTAGCCCCCTTTATGTATACCTGCAGCGTCCCGACACTGGGCAATGGGTAACGGTCGGCCGCTATAGCCTTGACGCTTCGGGCCAGTTGGGCCGCTTTCTGTACGCACCCAGCTATCTGGAAGCAGGCCTCGGCTGGAGCATCGATCCCGTTAACCTGCCCTTAATCGCAGGAAATCCAATTAATGCCACGCGCTATGGTGGTTTGCATGACGTATTACGCGATGCCTGTCCGGATTCCTGGGGGCGCTTACTGATTCAACGTGAACATGGTTTGGGCGATACCGCGCATTCGAGCGCCTATCTTTTGCTTGCAAGCAATGCGGATAGATGGGGGGCGCTGGCCATTGGCAAATCACCCAAGCCCTCGATTGCAAAGCTGTCCACGCCTAAGCTTGCACAACTGCCCGAGCTTTCAGAGGAATTGCTAGCCATGTATGAACGACGGCCCGCTGTAAACCCGCAATTGCGCCGGCGCCTCATGGCGACGCCCAGTATGGGTGGAGCCAGGCCCAAAGTAACTGTTCAAGATGGCCACTCGTATTGGCTGGTCAAAACTGTTTTGCCTTCAGACACGGGAGATATTCCGTTACTTGAACATGTGGTGCAGCGCTGGGGGAAAGCTGCAGGATTGAACTTTGCCCATACAGAGCACGAATCTGCGGGGTCTGGATCAGGGCTTAGTGTTGTTCGCTCGTTGCGATTTGACCGCAGCGGCGATCAACGCATTATGGCGGTAAGCGGTGCTTCACTTTTGCAAACAGAATACCCTGGAGCGGTCGACAGTGCATCCTGGAGTTATCCCGTTCTGGCGACCGTACTGCGCCAGATCGGCGCACCCCTTGAGGATTCAATCGAGCTCTTTAGTCGGATGGTTTTTAACGCGGTGATCGGAAATGATGATGATCATCCGCGTAATCACGCGATTCACTACAGCCATGAACAACGTCGCTGGCGCCTTACGCCGGCGTTCGATGTTGTGCCCAATCCGGATTTCATTCCTTCCCATCTTGCATTACAGGTCTGTTTTGGCGATCGATCCATCAGTACCCAAAACATCCTCCGTGATGCCCAATCTTTTGGGTTCGAATCTCAAGATCATGCTAAACAACATCTGGAAACGCTGCTGAACGATATAGAAGCCGGATATGAGATCGTTGAACCTATGTTTACTGAAGGTTTACGATCATTGATGGGTGCAAGGCTTAATGAGGGAATTCGAAGGTTGCGAGTCGATTATTCTGCGTAACGCCCCGGCTTATGCCAACCGCCGGGCCATTTCCTGAATAATCAAATGCAAAATGGCGCGCAGGCAGCGTAATTCGCCGGCCAGGGTGGCGGCCAGTTCAGGGCGGTGCACAAGCAACCCTTGGTTTTCAGCTTGGATATGTTCGTACAGCAAATGCGCCTGCTGCCCAATTTGGCTGCGCAGGCGGGTTAAAAGGCGCTCGGCCGTGCTCTTTGTTAAGCCCAGCACTGCGCCTGCTTCAAGCAATACCGGCTTGTTAATTTCCGAAAACCGTTGCACGCCCAGAATGGGCCAGGCCAGTTGAGTTTGCTCGGGCCAGCCGCTTTTCTGGAACGCGGGAGTTTCATAAACAGCGGTACTGAGCAGGTCGTAAAAGGGGGCAAGCTGAACACCGTCGTCCGAGACGCGAAAACTCAGGTTCTTCAAGTGCGCGTCGGCGTTTCCCACCAGCACATTGAACATCAACCAGTTGAAAAGCTGCGTACGCACCACCGCCGGGCTGCGACAGGCATTGGCCAGCGCGGCAAGACTCTGCATGCTGCCTTGGCTGTATTTAAAACTGCGGTCCAGCCCCAGTAGCTGGCAGGCATCAATCACATGGCTACGCGCCCAGCCCTGCGGAGTCAATACGCGGTCGAACCGCTCGATTAAGTAAACGGGTAACGGCACATAGCGTCGGTATACAGGGGGCACAGCCAGTTTCAGTTGGTGCGCCAGCCGCATCACGAACCATTCATTCACCACCGAGTGCGGGTAGTCTTCGTCTGGGTGATCGGGTTTCAGAATATGGGTAGACGGGGTGGCGCCGGCAGGTTCGAACAGACAGTCGTCCTGCAATACAACAGCCAGCTTGTGCTGCGCACCGGCCAACGACATACGTTTAACCGCCGAATGCGTTAAGGGTGCCTTCGGCAATTGCTGAATACGTGCTTGTAACGCATCATCTGGCAAAGGCCGCAATGGTTCAAACGATTGCGCAGGCGCATCTGGCAGTACAAGCGTTAAAGAGCCGGCCGATTCGGCCCCGTAATAGGCCAGCAGGCCAAAAGCATCGGCCCTGTCAATTTTTGCATCTGCTGCCAATAAACTGCGCTGCCCTTCTTCAGGCAACAGGTTGTCGAAATACCATTGAACCGGGCGCTGTGTGGCCCCGTCCATCACAAGATTGGGTGTTAACGGCAACTGCGGGCTTAAGGCGTAACGATTGGGGTTTTCCAGCCAGGCATGACTGTACTGAAACCCCCATAAACCATTGGCTTCGTGCAGCGTGCCAATGAGCACGTCATTAACATAGGCTTGCAGAACGCGTTCATTCATGGTTTTTTCGCGCACCTGTTCCGTACACACTGAACCCGCGCTCGCGTAACCAAGCCCCTACATCTTCCGGCACATCGGCCTCTAAACGTACCCCCAGCCCCTCAAGCACCTGAAACAGCTTGCCCCACTGAACGGTGTCGCTGCCACGTTCGACCTTGCCCAGGAAGTTCTCGCTAACGCCGATACTGCCGGCGGCGTCGTCCTGGCGAATGTTCTGGGCTTTGCGCACGGCTCGCACAAGCCTGCCCAGTTCAGCCGCGTTATCAATGGCGATTTTCATGGTAAATCCTTACGTTTATAAGGATTCTGATCCAAAAAAGGCTTTAAGGCAAGAAATCCTTTTGTTTGTGCGGATTTCTTGGTGGCGAGCCGTTCTTTGTATCAAAATCCTTATGATTATAAGGATTTTGAAGTGCGACTAAGGCAAAAAGCCACCACACAGTCTCCAGAAAACACGTAATCGTGCAGAGCGGTGGCGCTAGCTAGCTGGCGCACCAGTTAAGCAAACTGGGCGAAACCGAACGCGTTGTAGGGGGCGTTTCACCCGTTATGCATTGCGATACGGAAATCGGCGCGCGCCAGGTTCGCCGCATACTGAATGCGCTGGAAAACAATATCGTCATTAACCCCGCCCACCCGGCGGTGGAGCGCATACAAGTCGATAAGCAGTTTAAGTTTATGTACGACACAAGAATGTTTTTCGAGTAAATTCGTAAATTACGAACAAAAAACAGTAACAGCGACAATTTTTCGAGTACTTGGAATGCGTATCGGCTATGAATACCTGATTGACCTGTACGATTTGCGCGTTACGGGCGTACTGCGCCCCTGCCGGGTCGACCGACGAGTCAACGCATCTGTACAAGACAATGCGCAATTACGCATTCCACTTAGTATGGCTGTTCGCACCAACAACCCCGTTGATCATCTTGAGTTCGCACTTAAGCATCAGGGCATACAACTGGAAATTATTCAGGCGGCCTGCAAACAGATTGGGCCGGAGTTAATCCAGGCGGCGTTGAGCACTCGGCCCAACGGCAAATACCTGCGCCAAATTGGCTTTCTGTACGAGTATTTCAGCGGTCACGAGATCCAGATACAAGCCATATCGGCCCGCTACGTAAAACTGTTTGATGACAACGCGTATGTCACCGGCCCTTCTCGCCTGAACGGAAAATATCGGATTGATCAGAACGGGCTGGGAGATTTATGCTTTTGCCCCGTTGTACGACGCACTGCTGCGCTTGAGTCACTCCTTAAACGCGATCTGTTTGCGGATTTACAGGCTTTTATCAAAAAGGTGGGCGGCACCCAAAATCTTGATCGCGCCTTGGGTTGGGCCTATTTGTCTGAAACGCGCAGCTCTTTCGACATTGAAGGGGAAGCCCCTTCCGAAGATAAGGCGCAACGGTTCGTGGAATTGTTGCACCAGGCCCATAATGCACAAGACCTTACAGAAGACTACCTGGCCGGAATACAAAGTGCGCTGGTTAACAACCCTTACGCGCAAGAGCTTTCGTATCGCCGGAATCAGAACTGGCTGCAACGCGGATCCCGGCAGTTGCGCGCAACCGACGTAACTTACTTGCCACCGGCACCTGCCATGCTGGGTACGTTAATGGCCGACCTGCTGCAATTCGCCAACGCGCCCTACCCTGAAAATTCTCGCGAATCGTTGCTGAAAAGCCTGCTGGTTTCCTTCCAGTTCGTTTTCAACCACCCGTTTAACGACGGTAACGGCCGAATTTCGCGTTTTCTGATTCATCATGGCCTGTGTCGAGCCCACTTGCTGGAACAAGGCATGATTTTGCCGATATCGGTGGCATTTCACCGGCATGAGGCAGACTATTTAACTGCGCTGGAATCAGTGTCGAAACCGATACGGAAACTTTGGCATATTCACAATTTGTCGGTCGATACGATTGACGCACACATGATTGCATCGGGCGACCCGTACCGTTACTGGGACGGCACCTTGATTGCCGAGTTTGGCCTGCGCATGGCGCATTACGCACTAGACCATACTTTAATTGATGAATTCAATTTCCTGGAAAAATTTGATCAGGCGTACAAGATTATTAACAACGAATTTGATGTGCCCGGCAAGGATTTAAACAACCTTATTCGAATGGCAATCAGCGAAAATGGGACGCTTTCAAAACGTCGGCGCAAACAATACGCTTTGGTTGTTGATGCTCCAGTAATGGACGCCATTGAAGACGTCGTTAGGGATATTTTCTTTAACGAAACACGTTAAGCATTGAGTGGTCAGCCAATCCACTTATCAATTGACCTTAAACACTACCGGCAAACCTTTGCAGGCGTCGCATTTCATCACGTGCCTCGGCAAGTAACTGATCCCAGTTATTGGGCGGGCGGCCGCTTTCCAACATCTTGCGAAACACCCTGTATGCGTCATCGCCGCTTTCGTAGGCACGCTTTGTGTTTTCATCGTTTACCCAAACGAACACAAGCACTTTGCCCGCTGCATGATAGCGAAAGAACAAACGATACTGCTGAAAAAATTTGGCTCGAAACCAATGCTTATGGTCATCGCCAAGTGTATTACCCTGGCGATATTCAGGGCGCGTTGGATCCTGCGGAATAATATCGAATGCCAGTCGCGTGATTGCAGCAAGCCGCTTTGTGGCATTTTTTTTTATAAACGCAACAGGATCTTTCTGCCTCAAGGTTTCAACCTGCTGCGCCAGTGCCTCAACTTGCGCAAGAAACAAAGGGTGCGCAAAAATCGTCCAGCCATGAATGACCAAAGGCACTGCCTGTTTGTCGGTCATTCATCGTCATCCGTCAAGGCGCAGTTAAGGTCTAGCTCAACACCCTCGGTTAACGTTTGCAGCTTTTGAACAAAGCTTGCATCCATCGCCTTCAGCCTTTCCGGGTGGTTGGCAATGTCAGCGGCCAGAAAGGTTAAGAAAGCGCCAAGCGCCGGGTCACTATCACTGGATGTTGTATGACGTGTAAGCACCACTTCACCGTTTGAGCGAATGGTGTAATGAATTTTGTCGCCCTTGCCAAGCTTAAGCGCGCGGCGCACTGTTTGCGGGACGGTAGTTTGATAACGTTCTGTAAGCGTGGAGTCGACCTCAAGAGTTGCAGACATGGTGTGCTCACGATGAAAGATGAATATGCTTCATAATAATGCATTTGCATTAATTTGGCAATGCAAATGCATTGAAATATTGGGCCAGGGTGTTCATGATTCCACCCTTTTCCTCGCCAGCCTTTTTGCTGGTGAAATGAGTGAACTAATTGCGACTAGTTCGAAACGCGCTGAGCTTAATCATTCAAACAAGGCTCGAATTTTCCCGTGTTGGCATTACGTATAAACAGTACGCCCGTGGCAACGCCAAAGTACGCCGCATGCAAGGTCAGTTCACCCCTTTCAACCCGCCGGCGAATAAACGGGAAGGTCAACAGGTTGCGCATGCTCTCTTCCGCTACAGCCAGCTCCAGGCGCTTTAAGTCTTTGGCGTAGTCGCCAGTTGAAGGGCCCAGCCGCTGGGCGACGGGTTCAATTTGCGACATCCATTTACGAATGAACTCACCCTGGCTTAAGGGCGCCGACTGATCGTGAAAGGCTTTCACGCCACCGCACGAAGCATGGCCCAGAATCACAATGTGTTTCACGTTCAGCCCATTCACGCCGAACTCGATGGCGGCGCTGGTGCCGTGATACGACGATTCGGTGTCTGGGTCGAACGGCGGCACCAGGTTGGCCACGTTACGCACCACAAACATTTCGCCGGGCTTTGCGTCGAAAATGGCTTCCGGCGATACTCGCGAATCGCAACAGCCTATAAGCATGATCTCTGGCTGCTGGCCTTTTTCAGCCAGTTGGTTATAGCGTTTGCTTTCGGTTTGAAAGCGGCCGTCTAGAAAATTTTTATACCCTTCGGTAAGGCGTTGTGGAAACATATAATCCCGTTCAATAACCGTGAAACAAAAAATAGCTTTCACCGTTAATTTCAAATACGGGCGTAAGATGCGTTGACAGCTTCACTTTCGGAAAGTCGCTTAAACGACGCAACGGTATCACAACGCAACTGCCCAGGTCGTCTAGCAGGTCGCTTTGAACGTTGAGTAAATAAGGTGTGGTCGAGACATGCTTGCCTGGGTTGGCATAAACATCGAAACGCGCCATTAGAAGCTTTTCCACTCGTCAAGTGGCAGGCCTTCATTTTCAATGGTTTCGTTATAGGCGTTTATAAAACCCGCATGTTCGTTACGCCAACGGCGCGCTTGCTCAAGACGAACGATTTCCCGCAAATGTGCGTCGCACACTTGCGAAATATTAATCCCCAATTGCTTTGCTTGCTTTAAAACGTCGGCACTAAGGCTTAAGTTTGCTGCACGCTTGGCGGGTTGCGCAGTCGCCATTTTCATTCCTTTTGCGCATTTCTTATGCGCATAAATTATAGCCCTATACTAATATTGGAATGAAACCTGCGCAACGGATTGCCTACAACAGCCCCGCCAGCCTATTCACAATTGCACCCATTTCTTCGCTTTCGGTTTTCACCACCACATCGGCCTGTTCGGGTGCTTCATAGGCACTGTTGATACCGGTCATGTTGGGAATTTCACCTTTGCGGGCGCGTTTGTACAAGCCTTTGGGGTCGCGGGCTTCACACACTTCCAGCGGCGTATCCACAAACACCTCTATAAAACGGTCTTCGCCGATGAGTTCGCGCGCCATCTCACGCTCGCGACGGTAGGGCGAAATAAACGCGGTCATGACGATTAAACCGGCGTCCATCATGAGCTTGGCCACTTCAGCAATGCGGCGGATATTTTCCACGCGGTCGGCTTCGGTAAAGCCCAGGTCTTTGTTCAGGCCCTGGCGAATATTGTCGCCGTCCAGAATGTAGGTGCGGCGGCCCTGTTCGTGCAATTGTTTTTCAAGCGCATTGGCAATGGTAGATTTACCCGAGCCCGACAGGCCGGTGAACCA
>NZLH01000270.1 GCA_002694155.1 Pusillimonas sp.
CCCTCGCCCGATCAGGCCGACAGTGGGCAAAGCAGCGAATGGGTTAAACGCATCCAGAATAATCTCAATGCTTTGCTTCCGTCGTGGGGCGAAAACGACGACAAGAACGACAATGAGCCGGAAATTCCCTCAGTGTTAGATGTTGTTGCCTCGAGTATTAATATTATGCAAGAGCGCATTACCCGCAGCCGCATGGTGGGCGAGCCGCCACACATTACCATTGCACCCCGTCTGTCACATCTTGGCCTGTTAGATTTTCACCGGGCCGAAGAAGCCATTGAAGCCGGCGCACAAACCGCGCGCGAATGTATTCCAGCTATTAAAGCATTTGACATTCGCACCTCGGGTTAGTGTGATCGATGCATTAGCGCAACAACCAGTTCGAAGCGCGCGTAAGCGGTGCCATTACCATGCGGCTCACATAGGCCGGCAGATCTAACGGCTTTGTCACCATTTTTATAGCCATCGACACGGGATAATGCCGACGCAGTTCTTTGGCCAATCGACGACAAAGCACGTTGAACTCTTCACGGTTAGCACTGCTTCCTTTGTGAACCTGGTATACATGCCATAAAGCACAATCGGCATCAGAAGAGCGGGCTTCCAGCACCCGCCGTTTCAACGCCCCAAACACTTTCCAGCGACCGGGGTTTTGAACCTCTCGGTATTTTCGAAAATACTGGAAAAAATGTTTGTAATGGTTAACTTCATCGGCACGAATGCGCTGGGCAATACCCGCCAGCACCGGTTCGGTGGCCTGGCTGGCTAACGCGGTATAAAAAGTGGCTGTACCGGTTTCCACCACGCAGCGCGCTACCATTTCCAGCCCCTGCGTTGGCTCCAGCTCATCGGCCGTACACATGGCGGAATATTCTTTGAAGAATCCTTGGTATGCGCGCTCCCAGTCGAACTGCGGCCAAACATGCTGGGTGTAGGCTTTTAGCACGTAGCCATGACGCAGTTCTTCGTGTTGCCATTTTGTTTCAAGCCAATCCTGAATTTCCGGTGCATCGGAATAATATTCAATAAGATTGCGCGTATACAGGTCAGCGGCAATTTCAATAAAAGAGGCACCCGCCACCATATAAAACAAATCTTCGTTGTCGCGAATAAGTTCGCAATCAACGGCACTTAACGGCACATTATCTAATGACCAGTCAGAACTTAATACTTCCGAAGCTCGCGCTGTCACTTCACTCATAGTTCGACTCCAACCTAATAGAAAAACGTGGCCTGGTGATTATTTTTACTTCGCTATGGTAAACCACCACAAGCGACATTCTCCAGCAATTGAAAAATATCGCAACTTATAGCAAACATTGCTTAGACACATACATTTTGCAAAAATCTCATGCCATACTTTTGCCAAAACATAATTCGAACTTATCAACCGTATATAGCTTAACTAACACAAGGACGCGATCGAATGTCTTCTACCCAACTATGCGACTCACCCGAACGTTATGGCTTAGTTTCCCGCCTACTGCACTGGGGCATGGCGGCAGTGCTACTTTGGCAATTCACTTCAGTTGTTATTCATGTCCTGTTCGAAAAAACGGCTATCGACAAGTTCTTCTGGGGAACGCACAAATCGGTAGGGGCGTTACTTATGCTGCTAATCCTTTTACGGGTGCTATGGGCACTAGCCAATTTGCGCAAACGGCCTCCGGCCGTTAGCAGTTGGTCAATAACAGGGCATATTGTTTTATACATTCTCATGTTTGCCATTCCGCTCATTGCGCTTATTCGCCAGTACGGCTCGGGTAAAGCGTTCTCGCCCTTTGGCGTTTCGCTTATGCAAGGTTTCGATGAATCCAACAAGATAGAGTGGATGATCGACCTGGGCAGCAACTTTCACGGGTTATTGGGCTGGACTTTATTGGTAGCGGCATTAGGCCACATTGCTGCGGTTTTATGGCACTATTTGCGCGGCGATCGCTACGTACTTGAGCGCATGAAATAAAGTACCCAACCCTACTTAGAAATAAGGGTTTTCCTTGACACCACAAGGGGTATCACGCTACCCTATATAAGTCGTTATCTATAAAGGTAACCATCAATTAAGGGTTTGGTTATAAAAATAATTAAACCCTGTCAATTCGGGGTCCGCTTGGGGCCCTGCTTTTCGCAGCCCCCGCTGTGCTTTTTTGTACCCCGTTAAACAACGGCCAGCCTCAAAAGGGTTACCTGCGCTCAGGTGGCAATGCGTTTGCATTGCACAAAGGCCGACTATTAAAAGAGGAAACTGTACTCATGGCTAAAGAAGAATTACTTGAAATGACCGGCTCGGTAACCGAAGTACTACCCGACTCCCGTTTCCGCGTAACCCTGGAAAACGGCCACCCCATTGTTGCCTACACTGGCGGCAAAATGCGCAAACACCATATTCGTATTTTGGCCGGCGATAAAGTAAAGCTGGAAATGTCGCCCTACGACCTAAGCAAGGGCCGCATTGTATTCCGCCACATTGAAGGCCGCCCTCCTATGGCGCGCAACAACCGCCGATAAACCCGTTCAATACAGTAAACGGGTTGTAAAACGGGTTAACTACTTTTCAGAATAGCCAAACCTATATAACGGGCGACGGCGTAATGAAATGCTCAAGGATGCCCGTGCGCTCTTCAATATCTGCCCATCTTTGGGCATCGGGAAAAGTAATAACAGCAAGACTGGCAGGCGGGAATTCATGCCGTAAACGTACAACGGCATTCTTGCTGCCCCTGCCGGTAAGCTTCAGGGCCAAACCTTGTATTCCCGGGTTATGCCCCACTAAAAGCAAGGTTTGCCGCGAATCGGGCTGAACATTAACAATATCAAGCAAAGTCGAAACGCCAGCTTCGTAAATATTTCCCTCGTACAAACACTGAACTGCCGAAGGCAGGCGCTTCTGAACTTGAGCCCACGTTTGGCGTGTTCGCTGGGCAGGTGAAATAACGGCTAAATTGGGCAAAAAACCCTCGGCAGCCATAATAGCGCCCACCTCCAAAGCTTCGGCCAGTCCACGCTCGGTTAAAGTTCGTTCGGTATCAAGCCCGCTTTGCGCCATGCCGGCATGCGCATGCCTTAATAACAACAAACGCCGAACGACCCCAGGTTTTGTATTACTTGATAAAAACGATTCACCCATACTTATTCACTTAAGTTCGCGCTCGGCCAGAATACGATATTTTCCACCACCGCCAGGAATGGCCCCAGGAACAGAACCTGCCAGTACGACTTTGTTAGCTTTCCAATTTATAGGGTTGGCAAGCAACTGCCAATCGACAGCCACCTTTCGCGCCAGCGTAACATGCGGCCGAAATGGAATTTTTTTATCCCACCAAATTTCATGCTTGTTTAAGGCATCGCCCAAACGGCGCCATATTTCATCAAGCGCAGGCGGCACCGCTGCCGGACCTGCCCAACTTACTTTAATATTCGAAAAGCTGTTTAACTCGGTTAACGTAAGCTGAAACACTGCAGGCAACGTCAAATCTCGTAATATCGCACGCAACACCGGTAAATTGCCATTGGGCTGAATACCAACAAACGCCAGTGTAAGATGCATATCGTTCGGATGCGTATGTCGTCCTGCCAAACCTTTTTGCACTACTGCCAACTGTTTGGCAGTTTGCGCGTCGGGCCAAAGAGCATAGAACAAGCGACTAGGATACGGCGTCTCCCCCTCGGGTAACGCCCGCGTTTCATCGAAAGTTAAAGTCATGGCAAGAGCATACTTGAGTCGGGGTGCTAATGCACCCATTTCCATAAACAAAAACCCACCACCCTAAGGGCGATGGGTTCGAATTTTTCGCAGACCTTGGTTAACGGGGCCTGCAGCTTTTACTGCTAAAGTTAACTTAAGCGGCAGAGTGCTCGGCAGCCGTCGCTTCCTCTTCTTCCGGTGCCGAACTGCGAATAAGATGGTCAAACGCACCCAAAGCAGCTTTCGCACCGTCGCCAGCAGCAATAACAATTTGCTTGTACGGAACCGCAGTCACGTCACCTCCCGCAAATACACCCGGAATCGATGTTTGGCCTTTGGCATCAATTTCAATTTCACCAAATTTGCTTAGGGCCACCGTGTCTTTCAGCCACTCAGTATTGGGTACCAAACCAATTTGAATAAACACGCCCTCAAGATCGATTTGCTTGGTTTCACCAGATTTGCGATCTTTATAAGTCAACCCATTTACTTTCTTGCCGTCGCCCAGAATTTCTGTGGTTTGCGCAGACACAATTACGTCTACATTCGACAAACTGCGCAACTTACGTTGCAACACGGCATCGGCCTTAAGCTCGTCGGCAAACTCGATAAGCGTCACGTGCCCTACCACGCCGGCAAGGTCAATTGCCGCCTCGACGCCTGAATTACCGCCGCCAATAACCGCAACATCTTTACCTTTAAACAGCGGACCATCGCAGTGGGGGCAGTAAGCCACGCCCGCATTACGGTACTCTTGCTCGCCCGGCACGTTAATGTTGCGCCAACGCGCACCCGTTGCCAAAATAACCGATTTGCCTTTCAAGGTAGCACCATTAGCCAGCTTCACCTCGATCATTTTGCCAGGAACCAGCTTTTCGGCACGTTGCACATTCATGATATCGACATCATACGTTTTCACGTGCTCTTCCAAAGCCATAGCAAACTTCGGCCCGTCGGTTTCTTTCACGGAAATAAAGTTTTCAATTGCGTTGGTGTCCAGCACCTGGCCACCAAATCGCTCGGCTACAACACCGGTACGAATACCTTTACGCGCTGCGTACACAGCCGCGGCCGCGCCGGCAGGCCCACCACCAACAATTAACACATCGTAGGGTTCGCGAGCGCTAAGTTCTTCAGCCTTGCGTGAGCTCGCACCCGTATCCAGCTGAGCCAGAATTTCTTCAACGCTGGAGCGCCCCTGACCGAACTTCTCGCCATTCAAGAACATAGTGGGAACCGACATAATTTGTCGGGCATCCACTTCATCTTGGTATAAAGCACCATCAATTGCCACGTGCTTGATACGTGGGTTAATAATAGACATGGCGTTCAAAGCCTGAACAACGTCGGGGCAGTTCTGGCAGGAAAGCGAAAAATACGTTTCAAACTCGTAATCACCATCAAGGTTGCGGATTTGTTCGATGACCGCTTCGTCCAGCTTGATGGGATGCCCCCCAACCTGCAATAAAGCCAGGACAAGAGACGTAAATTCGTGCCCCATGGGGATACCGGCAAATGTAATGCCAATATCGGTACCCGCACGGCGGATTTCAAATGAAGGTTTGCGCTGCGAGTCACCGCTTTCAACCAGTGTCACCTTGTCTGACATGGACTCAATTTCCTGAAGCAGCTCGCGCAGTTCGGCCGACTTCGCACCGTCATCTAAATGCGCCACCAGCTCGATGGGCTCGGAAATTCGTTCCATATAAGATTGCAACTGGCTTTTTACATTGGCTTCTAACATAACGTTCACCTTCTTTTCTGTTTTGTGTATTTAAAATGTCGCGGCGCGGTTTTTGGCCTTACCGCGACCGGTTCGAAAGTGTGGTCCGTTTTGGCGGACCACACCCTCTTTTTTGAAGCAGAACCGAATGCCTTGCTTAGATCTTGCCAACCAGGTCAAGGGAGGGCTTCAGTGTTTCAGCGCCTTCTTCCCACTTGGCAGGGCAAACTTCACCAGGGTGGGCAGCAATGTACTGAGCGGCACGCACTTTGCGCAGCAGCTCGTCGGCTTTACGACCGATACCGTTGTCGTGTACTTCCATGGCCTTGATTTCGCCTTCAGGGTTCACAACAAACGTGCCACGCAGCGCCAGGCCTTCTTCTTCAATTAGTACTTCGAAGTTGCGGGCCAGTACCTGGGTGGGGTCACCCAACATGGGGTACTGTACTTTCTTAATTGCAGCTGATGTGTCGTGCCACGCTTTGTGCGAAAAGTGAGTATCGCAAGAAACGGCATATACCTCAGTATCCAGCTTCTGGAACTCGGGATACAGGTCAGCCAGGTCTTCCAGCTCGGTGGGGCAAACAAATGTGAAGTCTGCAGGATAGAAAACAAACACAGACCATTTACCCTTCACCGACTCGTCGGTAACTTCGGAAAACTTGCCGTTTTGAAACGCTTGTACTTTAAAAGGTTTGATTTTGGTATTAATAAGAGACATGTCTTGCTTCCTCTGTGTTGTGGTTAAAAGTAGGGGTTAAAACTGAATACAGCTTCAGTATAGGCAAGCCCTATACATTTGTAAAATTGATTGATTTAATCACTTCGGTTGCTTTTAACTATCATCAGCACACCAAGCCAAAACAGATGCGCTAACCAATTAGTTGGGGTCATTCCTGCTTGTTTGCAAGTGCGCCCGTCTATTTACAAGTACGTTAAAATGCAAGGTTATCGTAAAACATGCTGATTTCAGGAATATTTATGGAAGTGGAACAACAAAACCAGCTTTTAGCCCGCATTGAAGATTACGCCCAGCGGGAACAGGCTTTACGGGGGTATCTTTGACTTCGCTGGCAAATCTGAACGCTTGCAAGTTGTTAATGCCGAGCTGGAAAGCCCCAACGTCTGGAACGACCCCAAACATGCCCAGGATTTAGGCCGCGAAAAGAAAAGCCTGGAAGTAGTCGTTCAAACGCTAACAGATTTGGAAACTGGCCTGCACGAAGCCAAAGAGCTGTTTGAGCTGGCCAGCGCCGACGAAGATACCGAAACATTATTAGCCATTGAGGCCGACTGCAATGCCTTGGGCGAACGCTTGGAAGAGCTTGAATTTCGGCGGATGTTCAACAACCCTGCCGACCCACTGAACTGCTTTATCGATATCCAGGCCGGTGCCGGCGGCACCGAGGCGCAAGATTGGGCGTCTATGTTGTTGCGCCAGTATCTGCGTTATTGTGAACGCAAAGAATTTAAAACCGAAATACTGGAAGAATCACCCGGTGAGGTGGCGGGTATCAAATCGGCCACCATTAAAGTAGAGGGCGACTACGCCTTTGGGTTTCTACGCACAGAATCAGGAGTACACCGCCTGGTACGTAAAAGCCCGTTCGACTCCTCGAATGGCCGACACACCTCGTTTGCCAGCGTGTTTGTGTACCCAGAGGTCGACGATTCAATCGAAATTGAGGTTAACCCAGCCGACCTGCGTGTTGATACTTACCGGGCCAGTGGGGCCGGGGGCCAGCATATTAACAAAACCGATTCGGCCGTGCGTCTTACCCACATACCCACTGGTATTGTGGTGCAGTGCCAGAACGATCGCTCGCAGCACCGCAACCGTGCCGAAGCCATGCAAATGCTGAAATCAAGACTGTACGAACTGGAAATGCGCCAGCGCATGGCAGAACAGCAAAAAATGGAAGACGCAAAAACCGACGTGGGCTGGGGTCACCAAATTCGCTCTTACGTGCTAGACCAAAGTCGTATCAAAGACTTGCGCACCAGCGTTGAAATTTCAAATACGCAAAAAGTGCTTGATGGCGACCTCGACCCTTTCATTCAGGCCAGCCTGAAACAAGGGGTCTAACGTCTGCTTAATTGGCAGCGCCTACCAGGCTGCTGCCTTACGCCACCTTATTACCCAATATTGCCCGGCTGTTTACATACCTAACATTTTTGCCAAAGTTATGACTCACACCTCTGATCCTGTTGCGCCTGCTGCCGAAGAAAACCACCTCATTGCAGAGCGACGCCAAAAACTCGCGCGGCTGCGCGAAGAAGGCGTTGCCTTTCCAAATGATTTTGTGCCCGAAGACAAAGCAGCAGACCTGCAAGCTGCTTACCATGACCACGACAAGCCGGCACTGGAAGCGCTGGCTCAACCCGCCAAAGTTGGCGGACGGATCATGTTGAAAAGGGTCATGGGTAAAGCCAGCTTCGCCACGTTGCAAGACGGCAGCGGCCGAATCCAAATTTATTTAGACAAAAACGGGGTGGGCGAAGCGGCCTACGAGTCGTTCAAAACCTGGGATATCGGCGATATTATTGGCGTGGAAGGTACGCTGTTCAAAACCAATAAAGGTGAGCTGTCTGTGCGCG
>NZLH01000271.1 GCA_002694155.1 Pusillimonas sp.
CGACCTGACCAGCCCTCTGCCCCATATGGCACCGGGCAGCGCCACGCTGTCACGCTGGTTTGCCGCCCACGCCATAGTGCCGGGGCGGCCGCTCATCATCTATGACCAGAACGGATATTTTGCTGCTCCACGTGTCTGGTGGACGCTGCGCCGCTTCGGTCTCTCGCCGTTGATTCTCGATGGCGGATTTGCTGCCTGGCAGGCTGCCGGCGGGGCAGTGGAAACAGGCGCGCCTGGCGCGCCGCGTGCCGCCGCCGGGCCTGCGCTGCATCTCATCAATGATGATGCCGTGCGCTGGAACGACGTGCTGCACCATGTCGAGGCGGGGGACGCGCTGATCGTCGATGCCCGCCCGCCGGGACGTTTCGCGGGAACCGACCCTGAACCGCGCGCAGGCCTGCAATCAGGCCACATGCCCGGCGCGGTGAACCTGCCCGCTGGCCGGCTCATTGCACCGGACGGGAAATTCCTGAAGGACGGTGCGCTGGACGCCGTGCTGCCAACACGAGACCGGCACCAGCGCATAATCTGTACCTGCGGCTCCGGCGTGACGGCGGCGATTCTGCATGCAGGTTTCACGGCCGCCGGCTTCACGGATGTCTGGCTGTATGACGGGTCGTGGACCGAATGGGCGGGCCGCGGCGATCTGCCGGTCGTGACCGGCTGAACAGTGTTCACTTCCTGTCTCGACACGGCTCCAAACCGCGCTAGCTTGCGGTGCAACAAACTTTGTTGAAGGGGAGGGCCAGCATGGCCGGACTGGACATTCTTGAAGGGCGCCTCAGCGTGCCTGTCATCGGCGCGCCGCTTTTCATCATTTCCCATCCTGATCTGGTCATTGCCCAGTGTAAGGCCGGCGTGGTGGGTTCCTTCCCGGCGCTTAATGCCCGCCCGCAAAGCCAGCTTGATGAGTGGCTGGACCAGATCACGTCAGAGCTCGACAGCTATAACCGCGCCAATCCGGACAAACCCGCAGCCCCCTTCGCCGTGAACCAGATCGTCCATCGCTCGAACGAGCGGCTCGAAGCCGATCTGGAGACCTGCGCGAAATACAAGGTGCCGCTGGTCATTACCTCGCTGGGTGCGCGGGAGGATCTCAACAACGCCGTCCACTCATGGGGCGGAAAGACGCTGCACGACATCATCAATGTGCGTTTCGCGAACAAGGCGCTGGAGAAGGGCGCGGACGGCCTGATCGCGGTGTGTTCGGGCGCTGGCGGCCATGCGGGCACGCTCTCGCCCTTCGCGCTGATTGCCGAAATCCGCGAATTCTTTGACGGTCCGCTTCTGGTCTCCGGCGCGATCTCCACCGGCGCAGGCGTGCTGGCGGCGCAGGCCATGGGCGCGGACTATGCCTATATCGGTTCGGCCTTCATCGCGACGGCAGAAGCGCGCGCCACCGAGAGCTACAAGCAGGGCATTGTGGAAGGGCGCGCGGACGACATCGTCTACACCAACCTCTTCACCGGCGTACACGGCAATTATCTCAAGAAATCGATCACAGATGCCGGTCTCGATCCGGACAATCTGCCCGAAAGCGACCCGTCCAAGATGAATTTTGGCTCGGGCGGCAATTCGGACGCCAAGGCGTGGAAGGATATCTGGGGTTCGGGCCAGGGCATTGGCTCTGTCGATGCGGTGCGTTCCACAGCCGACTATGTCGCCAAGCTGAAAGCCGAGTACGAGGCCGCGAAAAAGCGGGTGTGCTGAGCGGCCATTTATTTGGCGTTTCACCGGCGAACGCCGGTGCCCAGCCTTTCTGGATCCTGGCTTTTGCCGGGAAAACGCGGATGTGGCGACGGTAGAAAGCAATGCAACCGCGCGCCAGCCCACGCACCGAAATCTCCGCCGGGTTTCCCCGCGAAGGTATGGAAGGGGTGCGGACGGCCTGTCGGGCCGGATAGGGCAGGCGGGGCAGTTCAGGCGTGGCCTTCAAAGGCCGTCCGCACGGGCGAAGCTTCAGTCTTCCCGTATCCCCATTAAGCCTCATCAGGGGCAGTGAAAGGCGCGCCATCTTCGAACCTGGCCGCCAGACACCTGGAGCGGGGGACATGAAATCCCCGCGCCGGCCTGTCATGTGAGCGTGCCGCGAACATGCCCTTCCGCCAGACCGGCAAGACGCATCATACGGGCAGGCTAGGGGGAGGGGGATAAGATCAGTCCGCCATCGCGAGCTCCGCGCTGGGCATATGGTAGGCGAGGAAGGCTTCCAGAGTTGCCAGCAGGAGATGACGATTACCCGCCAGATCAATGGCATGGCTGTCGCCGCGAAGCTCGATAAAGACCGAGTGTTCGTCCTGCCTGCCCAATCGGCGGCGAAAGGTTTCGCTCTGCGAATAGGGCACAACCGAGTCGTAGCTGGCGTGCGCAACGAGGATCGGGATACGGATATTGTTTGCCGCGTTCACCGGACTCATGGCCCGCAGATCCACCCCCTCCAGCTGTTCGCGGAAACGCTGTTCCAGCCCGAAGAAGCGTTGGCTGTGCTGCCTCATGCCGACCAGATCCGTCACGCCGTTTACGCTGATTGCAGCCTGGTACAGTCCATTATCGCGCCCGGCAGCCATAAGGGCAGCGTACCCTCCGTAGCTGGCGCCCATAACCGCGATCCTGTCTGGATCTGCGTACCCGTTGGCGGCCAGCCATTGCGCGGCGTCATCGACATCGTCCTGCATGCCCGCACCCCATTCGCCATCGCCCGCCGATTCTAGCGCACGGCCCAGTCCGCGAGAGCCGCGGAAATTGAATTGCAAAACCCCATAGCCACGCGAGGCAAGGAACTGTGCCCAGGGGTCGAAACGAGCATAATCGCGCGCAGCAGGTCCGCCGTGCACCAGGATGACGAACGGGATGGGTCGGCCGGTTGTGGTGTCTGGCTGGCGGCCGTGGGGCAGGGTGACATAGCCTCTCAGCTCCAACCCGTCGCGGGCAGGAAACCGCACCGGAAACACACCGCCCATCGGTATGTCATCGAGCCAGGGCCTGAGGCGTCCGACCTCGGTGAGGGCGCCGCTCTCTGTATCGTAGAGATAAAGTCCGCCCGGATCACTGGGCCCCTCTGCCGAGACCAGTGCGAGCCGGGCTTCCTGCGCAATGGACACAAAGCGTACATTGGTGCGGTCGAGCCGGGTTTGCAGGTCATTGCGAGCGGCTGCGTAGGCGCCGTCAAAATAGTGAAAGCCCGGTTCGTCAGCGATGTAGTACGCACCGACAACAGCTTCGCCACCTGCCGAATATATCAGGCCGCCCACGTCTACTTCCGGATGCCGGAAGAGCAATTCGTCGAACGCGCCGCGTGCCGGATCGAAAAGAAACAGGCCAATCGTATCGGCGTCATGGTTGGAGCCCACATACAGCCGGCCATCGCGATGGCGGCCAAAGGGGAGAAAATCATACTCTGCATTGATGAAGCGCGATAAATCGATCCATCCGTTCGCCCCATCGCCGACCACAAAGAACGGATCGCCTGTCTCGCGGCCCCGCTCCAGTCCGTACATGGCCACCACCGCGCCATTGCCATCTGTCAGGAAGCCCTGAGTGCCGGTGCGTCCCCGCATTATCATCGACAGTTCGCCTGTCTCGACATTGGTCCGGTAGAGATCGCGCGTCTCCCACTCACGCCAGTTCAACGCCTGGAGGATGTGCTGCGGGTCGTGGGGTAGCAGGTGCGTAATATCACCCGATAGCTGCGGGCGCGGCAGCCAGGAGCGGCGCCGGTCACCGGGATCCTCGTTCAGCGGTATGGAGGCAGAGAGGTCTACCGGCGCAGAGTACAGAAAAGTCCGGTTGTAGAAGGTGCTGGTGTCATCGCGTGAACGCGGGGTCGGGCGCCGGGTCTGGTAGATCACGCGCTCACCTGACCAGCTGATCGCGCTGACAGTTTCCCACGGGTGAACCGAGCGTATCCGAATTTGGGCGCCTTCCTCCAGACGGCTTGGCGCAACGGCAATCATGTCATTGTTCTCGCGCTGGAAAACAAACGCGATGTGGTCGCCATCCGGCGACAATGCCGCATAGCGCATCTGAGCGGGCAGCGCGAAGGCTTCGACAGGAGGCAAGCCGGCCGCGGAGGCTCCGGCCGTCAACGAGATTGCTGCCAGTGCAGCGGCACACAGTTTTACGACAATCATATGACACCCCAGGGTTGAGGTTTTAGCTTACGCAATTGCCGGGCTTCGCCAAATGTTTAGTTCACGTCTGAACATGAAAACCCCGGATCGCCAGATCCGGGGTTTCGGCCGTAAATGGGCAGGGACTCTAGATACTCTTCAGCCAGTCGGGCTTCACATATGTGTGGCCGAGATCGCGGGCGACCGGCTCGTAGGTGACATGGCCTTCGGCGACGTTAAGGCCGCGGGCCAGATGTGGATCGTCATTCATCGCCTTTTTCGCGCCCTTGTTGGCGATAGCCAGCGTAAAGGGCAGGGTGGCGTTGGTGAGCGCGATGGTCGAGGTGCGTGCCACGGCGCCCGGCATGTTGGCCACGCAGTAATGGACCACGCCGTCGACGATGAAGGTCGGGCTCTGGTGGGTGGTGGGCTTGGACGTTTCAAAGCAGCCGCCCTGATCGATGGCGATATCGACCAGTACCGCGCCATCCTTCATCTTCTTCAGCATGTCGCGGGTGACGAGCTTGGGCGCCGCCGCACCCGGGATCAGCACCGCGCCGATTACCAGATCTGCGCC
>NZLH01000272.1 GCA_002694155.1 Pusillimonas sp.
CCGTGTAGTGGTATTAGGTAAACCTAAACACTTTACTATCGACCAACAAACATATTTTAAGCTTCAACAAAAAGATGGATTTGATTGGATAGATGAAAGTTCTTTAGAGTTTGAGAGTTTAAGTGATTTAGGTAAAGCAGCTTTATTAATAGTAAATAAAGCTCAAACTACTATTGATCAATCATTTCAAGGATTTTATGTAGGGGCTATAGATAATACCAATATGAATCCTGCTACTGATTTTGATGGTATTTTAAATATACAAACATTAGCTGCCACTATTAGTAGTACTACTAATGATTTAAATAAAGAAAATTTTATTAATTTACCTACAACCAGACTTGATAATTTACTTTCAGCATTAAGTGATAATAATCCTGACACATTTGGTTATACAGATAATAGTATATCTGAGCAAATGGAAAATTTAACTGATTATGATATATCATCTAATATTTTTGATGATACTTTATCAATTGGATTATTTAAGTTGCAAGCAACCCCCACAACTAATAATACAATTAAATTAGCTTTAAATTTACAAGAAACTGTTGTAGGTTCACTTGATTACCATAGATTAATTAATGATAAATTAGGTGGGGAAGCATTACCTTTTAGAATTGAAACTGATAATCAATTACCTACTATGGATGTTATGGTAAATGACTTTGTTAGTAATAGAAAGAAGTCAACATATCTAAACCCAGAAGGTATACCTACTACAAAAATTAGATTTAAAACTTCTAAAATTACTACAAATAGTATTCCTTCGTTATCAGCAGAATTTGGAGCAACTAATTTAACTACTGCTCAATTATTTTCAGGATTTAATTTAGATATTTTAGGAAACACAGAAAGCTTATTTGCTTTAGGTTCACATGCAACATCAAATTTAAGTACTAAAGTTATTGGAGATGTACCTAAGAAATTAGATCGTTTGTTAGATACAGTAGAAAACACTGAAAGATTTGATATTGATATTACTGTTGATGGTGGTTTATCAACAATATATTCAACTACCCAAACTTTATCAACTGAATCTTATGATGATACAGCAGCAGTACCTGCTATTTCAGGTTTCAGAACATCTAAAGTTGATAGTGTTTTAAATACTGACCATATTAATTATAGAGCATCATGGAATGATATCGTAACTAGATTTGTTACATTTGCTGAATTTAGAAGAAAGGATCATTTACATATTGTTGATTTACCTAGATCTATATTTGTAAGTGGTGAAGATTTCTTAACTTTACAAGATAATTCGAAAAATTTCTCTAAGGATGTATTTAACCCAATTAAATCTTTCTCAAGTTTAGTGAATTCAAGTTATGCAGCTACTTATGGCCAGTGGGTACAAAGTTCAGATTCAGTATATGGTGGTTTATCATATTGCCCATCATCTGGTTATTTAGCAGCGATAATGGCTAACAGCGATTCAGCCTTTGACCCATGGTTTGCGCCTGCAGGATTTAGCAGAGGTAGATTAACCGGTGCTGCTGGGTTAGCATTATTCCCAACACAAAAACAAAGAGATCAATTATATAAGATAGCAGTTAATCCTATTCCATCATTCCCAGTTGAAGGCCCTGTAGTATTTGGTCAAAAAACTTTACAAAAGTTACCAAGTGCTTTTGATAGAATTAACGTAAGACGCTTATTCTTATTCCTTGAAAAAGCTACTAAAAATACAGTTAGAAACTTTATATTTGAGCCTAATACATTGTTAACAAGAACACGTGTAGTTAATACATTAACACCTATTTTTGAAAACGTTAAAAATACTGAAGGTTTATTCGATTATCTAATCATTTGCGATGAAAGAAATAATACTCCAGATATTATTGATGCTAATGAATTAAGAGTTGATATTTATTTAAAGCCCACCAGAGCAGCAGAATTTATATTAGTTAATTTCTACGCAACTAAGACAGGTACAGATTTCAACGAATTGGTTTAATAACAAAGTCATTTAATTAAATAATTACATGGCAGATACAAAAGTATCAAATTTAGACGCGTTAACTACACCAGCTAATAGTGATGTATTGTACATTGTTGATGCAGGTGTATCTAAAAAAATAACTTATAGTAATTTATTTAGTAATGTTAACGGTACAATAGCTACGTTAACAAATGATGTAAGTGATTATACGTTTAGAGTAGCTGCATTATCTGCTTTTTATGAAAATTTGGACGTTACAAATACCAGTACTAATATTAAAACTTTAAGTTCAAATGTAACAACACTTCAAACTGAAACAGACGATTTATATATAATTAGAAACTATGCTACAAGAGCATATACCCACGTAACCACAATTTCTGCAGGATTAACTCAAGCAGTTACAATAGGTAGCACAACTTTAAACTTTACAAACGGAGTACTAATGTCAGTAACATAATATGGCTAATAGAAAATTATCAGATTTACCTACTATAGAACCTATTAATAATAATAGTACAGATCTATTATATATTGTAGATGTTAGTACTAATGCATCTAATAAAATTACTTATAATTCATTGGTTGGTAGTACGCTTAATTCATTATCTGCAGAAACTAAGACTACAATTGATAGTTTTAGTGCAGAATTTATAGACACCACTACTACTGATTTTAATTTTTTATCTGGGGAGGTAAATAGTAATAGTTCAGCTATAAATTTACTTGACAGTGGTAATACTGAAGCATCTACTAGAATAAATGCACTTTCAAACGTAATCGATGTAAATTTTGGTATACTTCAAACATTAAGTGCAGATGTAGATGGTTTAGACCCTGCACAACAAACAATTGATATTGCTTTCAATTTAGGGCAAATTAGAGCTTTAACTGCTGAAACTGATGATTTATATATAACTAAAGGGTATGCGTCTACAGCATATACATATACCACTAGAGTTTCTGCTACTAATTTAGATAAAATAAACACACAAGTAGGACGACTTTCAGGGTTAGGTTTAAATTCTAATACCGCTGCAACTTCTACAGATGATTTATCAGCAACTCACTTTTTCAATATTAACTTTAATGGGGTAACATATAAAATGTTATTAGCTACATAATAAATTAGGTATAAATGAATAAATATTAATAACCATGGCACAGACTAGACAAACAATTCAAAATTTCTATACTCAAGCACAAGCAAAAGATTTTGCTAGAAATAATTTATTTAGAGTTTTAAATATAAATTTCGGTAATGGTACTGAAATTGCTTTCGACGAAGATGATTTAATTTATGCAAAAACAGCAGATCTTCCCGGTAAATCTATTACATCTCAAACCGTACCATATATGGGTTTAGACTTTAATGTACCCGGTGTAGCTAAATATACAGGCAGTGATAATTATACTATTACCTTTAGATGCGATGAAAGTTATGATTTAAGAAATAGATTTTTACAAGTGTTAAATGATACATTTGATGATGCGGATAGCACAGGTAACTATTTTATGCCCACTGCAGATAGTGTAATTGACTTAGCACTATTAGATAAAGAATTAGATAGAGTATCTCAATTTCAACTCGTAGGTGTTGCAATAAAAAGTATAGGTCAATTAAATTATGATGTAACAGCTGAAGGTACTATTCAAGATTTTGATGTATCAATTACATATCATTATTTTAGGCAAACAGCTTAATCATATATATAATCAATTTTAAGCTCTCTATGTGAGAGCTTTTTTTTGTATAAATATATTTAAATGCCTACTAAAATTTTAAATTCAATTAATAATGTTATCAGGGGAGTAAGCAACCCTGTAAACAAAATTATAGGGGGAACTTTAGCACAGCCAGGTTTATCTTTATTTGGTACAAATTTACCGGGTGCTCCTTTAATAAGTTTTAGAGAAAGTTTTTTAAATAGTTTAAGTCAATGGAATACATCAATTCCATTAAATACGCAATTTATAGTTTTAATTGATAATTTTCCATTAGGTTTAACTACCCAAGTTTTACGAAATATTGAACCAGTTGTTACTTCTACCGGCTTTGATATAGATTTACCCAAAGCAACTACTACTAATTTTAAAAATCAAGGTATGGTGGGTTGTATTTTTGCTAATCAATTTAATATACCTGATGATTCGGTAGAAGCTGATAAAGCTACTATTATTAATAATCGAGGATTTATACCCGGTTCAGTTTTAAAAAATAGAAATAATTTTGGTAATTTTACTTTGGCTTTAAGAGAAACTAATACTTCATTTGTAGATTTTGTAATGAGACCTTGGACTATTATGGCGTCTCATTATGGATTAGTAGCTAGAAATCCTAATGACCCGGTTGAAAGATTAAAGAATCCTAAGACTAATTTAACCGTTGTTCAATATACCAGAAGTAAAGAAGGTTTATCTCAAATACCTAGAAAAACTTGGAGATTTTATAATTGTGTACCTACATCTATTTCAAATAGAGATTATGGGTATCAAGAAGATGAATCGGTTAAAAATTTTAACACAACATGGACATTTGATAATTATGAAATAAGTAGTAATTTATATCTTAGTGTTGAAGAGATGTTAAAAGCTATTAATCCTTTCTATTAATGAATTCATACTATTATGATGATTATAAAATAACTGAATTAAGTTATTTTGAATATAAAAATTTGGTAAAAAATTTAATATCAGCTGAAGAAAATAAAATTGCTGATATATTTGAAAGATTGATATCTAGCCAAGTTAAAAGTAGTAAAGAATTACATATAGGTGATAAAATTAAAATACTAATTATATTAAGAAGTATAATTTTAGGAGAAGAAATACAATTTAGCATAAACGGTAAACAATTTTTATACGATACAAACCAAATAATTGATAGTGTTAATATTAAAAATGAAAAATTTGAATATAAAGATATGATCTTTAATATTCCTAAACAAATTTATTATAAAAATAAATTTGATTGTTTGGTTGATAATTTTTATAGTTTTAAAATTAAAGATGATATTAAAATAATAGAAAATTTTTCATTTAAAGAAAAGGAAATAATTTTACAAAATTTATTAGGATTTGAAGTAAAGGAATTATCTAATAATTTTGATAATTATATTTCAAATTTTTATATAAATTATATAAACGAAACTGAAATAAATTTATATGATTCGAATATGATTTTATTTTTAAAAAGTTTATTTGAAACAGATTTAAATGAAATGTATGATATAGAGTATAGTATAATGAATTATCTAAAATTTGATCCTTCAGTTTTTAATATGTATGGTCTACCTGAACTTAGAATTTTCCTTAATAAATTTATCAAAGAGAAAGAAGAATCTAAAAAACAAGAAGGTGGTAATACCGATCTTAGTATATAAATAACGGTATGGAAGATAATTTTAATTCACTTTTAAAACAAATTGAATCTAATAAAAAAAATGTTGTTACATTTTCACCCACATTACAAAGTGATATAGAATTAAAATCATTGACTGTTGATCAACAAAGTGTTATTTTAGATTCAATATCTGATATATCTTTATTACAAACTAATCCTATTTATCTTATTATAAAATTTAATACTAACTTTAATAATATTATTAAACAAAATTTAGAAAACGAAGTTTATGATAAAATGACTTCAATAGATAGAACTAATATTATAATTTCTTTTAGAAAAGAAATAAATGAAGAGGTTGAACAGGATGATGAAGTTATAAATTTATCTAAAATTTTAGAACGCAATAAAAATATTAATATTATAGATTTTAATGAAACTATAGAAAAAGATGGTTTTAAATTTAAAGTTTCAGTACCCACTTTAAATAAAGATACAATAGTTAATAAAATTTTATCTAAAAAATTAAAAGATAATCCTACATCTGGGAATTTAGTAAGCGATATTTATCTTTATGAAATTTTAAAATTTGTAGATTCAATTCAATTTGAAGATGAAGCAGAAGTTGAAATTAAAAAAGATTTTAAAAATTTAAAACTTTTAAAGCAAATAAATCTTTCTACCTTAAGCCCAGTTATAAAATTTATTGAAAAGGTTAGGGATTATGAAGAAGAATTTATAACTATTCCAAATAGTCAAGAAAAGCTTTTATTAACACCAGATTTATTTGTAATTTGATGATGTAAATAAATATTTACATGGCTGATGTTACAGTTTTAGAAACTTTATCTTTACTTACTAAAGTATCTGCAGATACTAGTGATTTAATTAAGCAATTATCTTCTCGGATCGACAATATTCAAGGTATTGATACTTCCGGAAAAGAAAAAGAAGAATTAGTAAAAAAGGCTGAACCAGTTATAGTTACCGATTTTGGTAAAGCAGCTGAAAAAGATTTAGCTAAGATAGGTGGAGATGCTGAAAAGGAAAGACAAAAAACTGAAACTGAAAAGGATAAAAATAATAATCTTTTAAAGTTATTAGGTTTAGCAGGTGCTTCAGCACTTGCATTAAAATTTCTTTTTGACGGAGAGGGATATACAGGTTTAGTTCAAGGATTTCAAAAGGCATTTCAAAATACAACTAATTTTGCAAATAAATCAAAAGGTTTAATTGATGACATAGGTAAAAGACTAGGTACTTTTGCTGATGATATAGGGTCCAGAATTGGTGTTATAGTTGATAAAATAATGACTAAAACTAACACATGGGCTAAATCTGCTAAAGTTGGTATTAAAAATGCTATGGATGATATAGGCAAAAGATTAGGTACTTTTGGAGATGATATAGCTAGAGGCTTAACAGCAGTTGTAAATAATGCTAAAAATATCGCAAGTCGTGTTGCACAAACTAGTACAGGGTTAGGTGATGATATTGCAAGAGGTGGTGTTCGAGCTGCAGCTACACAGCCTGGTATATTTTCTAGAGTTGTTAGCGGTGCAAAATCTATTGGAGGAGCTACATTAGAAGGTGCAAAAAATTTAGGAAGTAAAACTATACAAGGTGCAAAATATGTAGGTGGTAAAGTAATAGACACGGGAAAAGTAGTAGGCGGGGCAGTAGTAGAACAAGGTAGGAGAGCAGTAAATTTTACAAAAGAACAAGTTTTAAAACCTGTAGGAAATCTTATTAGTAAAGTTAAACCTCTTAAAATACTTAAAAGCATAGCAAAGAGTCCTTTTTTAGCACCAGCTTTTGAAGCTTTTTTTACAGGTAAAGATATTAAAAATTTAAAAGATCGATACGCTACGGGTGAAATAGATATGGAAACTTTAAATTTTTTAGTAGGTAAACGTTTAATAAAATCAGTTACGGGATTGATAGGTGGATTATCTGGAGCCACTCTTGCTGCGCCTTTAGGGTCATTTATACCAATA
>NZLH01000273.1 GCA_002694155.1 Pusillimonas sp.
AGCGCCCCTTAGCGCCGTTGCGCTAAACCCGCTTGAACGTGCACCCATCCGGTCTGTCCTGGATGTTGGCGTACGTGCAATTAACGGTTTGTTAACCGTTGGGCGGGGGCAGCGCATGGGTTTATTCGCCGGGTCTGGCGTGGGTAAAAGTGTTTTGCTTGGAATGATGGCACGCTACACAAAAGCCGATGTCATTGTGGTGGGCTTAATTGGCGAGCGCGGCCGCGAAGTGCAAGAATTCATCGAACACAATCTTGGGCCCGACGGCCTGCAACGCTCGGTTGTCGTTGCCGCGCCAGCCGACGTTTCACCATTGTTACGCATTCAGGGTGCGGTGTATGCCACCCGACTGGCAGAACATTTCCGCGACGACGGAAAAAACGTGCTGTTAATTATGGACTCGTTAACACGCTATGCCATGGCGCAACGGGAAATTGCCCTGGCCATTGGCGAGCCACCGGCCACAAAAGGCTATCCGCCATCGGTATTCGCAAAATTACCGGCACTTGTAGAGCGCGCCGGAAACGGTGCACCGGTTAACGGAAAACCGCCTGGTTCCATCACCGCGTTTTACACAGTTCTAACAGAAGCCGACGACCAACAAGATCCTATTGCCGACTCTGCCCGCGCCATTCTGGACGGGCATGTGGTGTTATCGCGACAACTTGCCGAAGCCGGCCATTACCCTGCTATCGATATCGAGGCTTCCATTTCACGTGTAATGGCGGGCATTGTTCCGGCCGACCGCGTTGCCATGGTGCACCAGTTCAAACAAATGCTTTCCCGCTACCAGCGTAACCGAGACCTGCTTGCGGTAGGCGCGTACAAAGCGGGAAGCGACCCAAAAATTGATGAAGCAATACACAAGTACCCCTGGCTTGAAGCGTATCTTCAACAGGGTATGCAAGAACGCGTTGATTACGACACCGCCAGTAACGATCTGGCAACGCTTATGGGGCAAAAACCGTCAGGAGGAATAAATGGCTAAAAACTCCGCACTTAATACCCTGATCGACCTTACGAAAGATAAAACCAACGACGTTGCAAAACAGCTACAAAGCCTGACAACCACCCGCAAAAGTGCGCATGAGCAGCTTGAAACCTTGCACACGTACCGGCAAGATTACGCCCAACGACTGCAACAGGCGATGTCAACTGGGTTGTCAGCGGCGAATTATCATAATTTTAGGCAGTTTATCGCCACTTTGGACGATGCTATTTCGCAGCAAAATAAAGTCGTGGCGCAAATTGACGCAAATGTCGAGTTGCGCAAAAAAGAATGGGTCGATCAGAAACGGCAATTGTCGTCCTTTGAAACCCTGTTAAGCCGTCAGGAACGGCAGGCTGCGCAACGCGAAAACCGGCTTGAACAACGTACAAACGACGAATTGTCCATGAACCTTTTCCGCCGTGCGCGCCAAAGTCATTAACGGAGCACCAACACTATGAACGCACCCTCACCGGTTTCCGCGCTGAACATAATGGCACGACCCGAACAAAGCGCGTCGTCAGCAGCCGGCTCCGCCAACGACAGCGGCGCGTCGTTTTCGCGCACCCTGGAAAATCAAAAGAAAAGCATGGCAGAACATGAAAACCATGCCAGAACTTCACGTACGCGCGAAGACGCCAACGTTCAAGCCAAGCAAAACAGCGCCCACCAGCGTAGCGAAGAAGCCGCCCAGAACAAGCAGCAAGAATCTGATCGTCTGGCAAAGAACGAACAGACAGAAAAAAGTAACCTGACGGACACCGAGCGCCAGGAAGAAAATACCGACAACCGCGCCCATCAAGAAGGTGACCCTAAACAAGCTATTGCATCGGCACAAACAAAAATTACCCTTGAGCCTATTACACAAAGCTTGCAAGCTCAGTTAGGTGAGAAAAACAAAGGCGAAACTGCGCTCAATAGCGCAACCCACACGCAAAAATTGAACATTGAACCTGCAGAAGGACAAAAGACACAACGTTTTTCAGTTGGTAGCGCTGACGCCCAGGCCTTTGAAGCAAACGCTCGTAAAACAAAAGCAACTGATTCGTTCGACCAGACCAACGACATAAACGAGACAATTACGCACAACAGAAACGGCCGCGAACCTGGTTCGCTTAGTAGCCAGGCGCCCGCAACAATCGCAGGAGCCGCAATTGCCAAAGCTAGTGGTGCCGCCGTTGCAGCACAATCTGCGCAAGTAAATAGCCGTGTCGAGTCCGACGCTCTAATTGGTCAACAACTTAAGAAAATAGAAACAAATTTCAATCGCTCTGATGCCACGTCGGCCTTCCTCGAGCGTGTTGTCGACGCGCGACGCATCAGTGGCCAGAAAGTATTGCAAAACGCATTACATAGCGAAATAGCAAACACCACCGACCGCCAGCCTGCCGGATTCGAGGCAATTCCTGGGCTTGCCGCAGTAAACACGCAAAACACCGCATTTTCACTTGGCTCTGCAACTGTTCCAACCCCCCTTGGCCACGCCGAATGGGGGCGCGACTTCAGCCAGCAAGTCAGTAGTTTTAGCCAACACCTTAGAAACGGCCTGCAAACAATTGAATTACGCCTGGACCCACCAGATTTGGGGCCAATTCGTATTTCCTTAAGCATGGCCGACAACGTGGCACAAGCCTCGTTTGTTTCGCCTCATGCGGCTGTGCGTCAAGCTGTAGAGCAAGCGTTGCCCCAGCTGCAGGAACAATTGGCACAAGCTGGCATTTCACTGGGGCAGACATCCGTCGGAGAGCAGCATCAACAGGGCGCCCAGCACGCAGCTGGGCAAACACCCAAAACGGGCGCATCGTTAAGTACAACCGGCGAACCTAACGACACTACCGAGCCGCAGCTTACTGCTGGCCGCACCCATAATGGGCAAGTAGACACCTTCGCCTAATTTGTTCAAGTTGTAGAAATTAATGAAAATATTGAAACTTAGCCTTCTTGTTATTGCAATTATTGCCGTTACGTTAGGCAGTACCTTTTATTATTTATCGGCTACGGGTGTTTTAGGTGCATCGGAAGCCCAGGCTAAAAGTACCGAAGAACCGGCGCCGCCCATCAAGCCCATCTTCCTGCCACTTGAACCCTTTACCGTTACCCTGCGTGATAGCGATAGCTTGAACCGCATACTTTATGTGGAAATCACGTTAAGAACCGGAGACGAAGCTTCGAAATTGCATCTGGAAGAGTACATGCCAGAGGTTCGCAATCGAATTATCACTGCACTTTCAAGCTATTCGCCATCCTTTCTGCAAACAAATGACGGCCGTGCAACATTGGGCCGGGAAATTCAGGCTGCGTTACAAGAACCTTACGAACCCGACCCCACAAAACCTCAACTCACCAGCGTCTTGTTTACCGCTTTTGTGATTCAGTAAATGTCGTATTCAAACTTTCTTTCGCAAGACGAAGTCGACGCCATTATCGCCAATATGACGGGCGAGGATGCCGACGCGTCCAAGAAATCGGGCGCGGCGGATTCTGGCGTTCGTCCATACGACTTAAGCTCGCCCGACCGCGTTGTGCGTCATCGCATGCACACGCTGGAACTGATTCACGAACGCTTCGGCCGGCGCATGCGCGCTGTACTGCTGAACTTTATGCGGCGTAACGCCGACATCACAGTATCGGCTATTCGCATCCAGAAATACTCAGATTTCGAGCGCAACCTGCCTGTTCCCAGCAATTTGAACATGATTGCCATGAAGCCTTTGCGCGGCACGGCACTGTTCACCTTCGATCCCAATCTGGTTTTCCTGATTATCGACAGCATGTTTGGGGGCCACGGCCGCTATAACACACGTGTAGAAGGCCGAGATTTCACCACGACAGAACAACGCATTATCAGCCGTCTGGTAAACGTCACCCTCGATTGCTACAAAAGCTGCTGGGAAAGCATTTATCCGCTGGATCTGGAATACATCCGCTCGGAAATGTACACAAAGTTCGCCAGCATCACCAGTGGTAACGAGATCGTGGTGGTCTGCTCGTTCCACATTGAAATTGGCGCTTCAGGTGGCTACCTGAACATCTGCATTCCGTACTCGATGATCGAGCCCATCCGGGACGTGTTATCGCGCCCCCTGCAAGATACAGCGTTCGAGTCGACTGACCAGCGCTGGATGCAACAGCTGTCCGGCGAGGTTCGCAGCGCGGAAGTTGAACTGGTGGCCGAATTTGGACACATTGAAACGACAGTTGGCGGCCTGGTACGAATGAAAGTAAACGACATACTGCCGCTTGAGCTACTACCAAACATTGTTGCCCACGTTGGCGGCGTTCCTATTCTAGAGTGCAGTTACGGCACCCATAACCATCACTATGCATTGCGGGTAGAGAAAACCTTGTCCCCAGCAAAACCTGAATTTACTCGAGCAACTCACCATGACTGATCCAACCCAAGATCCCGACAAAGACCCGAACCAAGAGAACACCCAGGAATCGTCCGAGGAACTGGATACAGATTGGGCGGCGGCATTGTCCGAGCAAGCTGCGGGCAACCAGGGCACACAGGCAGATGGCTTGAAAGACGATATGGACGACTGGGCCGCTGCACTTGCCGAGCAAACGGCTGCTACCCAACCACAATCGGAAGACGATTCCCAAGAATCACCGCAAGAAACAACGGCCCAGCCAGCGGAACCAAGCCAGACAGAGGGCGCTTTAGACCCTGCTCAGGCACGTCCGGCTGCAGACCAGGTCTTCCAGCCACTTTCAAGCGAAGCCATTGGTGTGGGCAGCGATATCGACATGATTATGGATATCCCGGTTCAGCTAACGGTTGAGCTGGGTCGCACCAAACTTACCATTAAAAATATCCTGCAATTAGGCCAAGGATCTATTGTTGAGCTGGATGGCCTTGCTGGGGAACCAATGGATATATTTGTAAACGGCTACTTAATTGCGCAGGGTGAAGTGGTAGTTGTTGACGACAAATATGGCATTCGCTTAACCGATATCATTACCCCCTCAGACAGGCTGCACCGGCTTAACAGCCGCCGATAATTATGCAAGCGCCCGAAGTTCTTCAACCCATCGTCGCCCTGCTTTTTATTGTGGCCCTTATCTTGGGCGGCGCCTGGGTTGCACGGCGCGCAGGGCTACTTAAAACGCGGGGCAAACCTAGTGCCATTCGGGTAGTAGGGTCGCAAAGTTTGGGCGGTCGCAGTTTTATATCAATTGTCGAAGTTGAGAACACACGCCTTGTTGTTGGTATTACGCCACAAAACATTTCGTTGCTGCATAAGCTTGATCAGCCAGCAACACCACACTCTGCGTCTTCCGACGCCTAAGTA
>NZLH01000274.1 GCA_002694155.1 Pusillimonas sp.
AATCAAATTCATTATGCAATGTTCTTCGAAGAATGCAAAGAGGGGAATATCACCCCTGTTCAATATGGCATTCTTACCGTGTTATCGCGTAATCCTTGGTTGGATCAAACCGCTATTGGCTACGAATTGGGGCTTGATCGCACTACGTCTGCCGATGTTATTAAACGGCTGGAAGAAAAGGGCCTGGTCGAGCGGCGTGTGAATCCAACCGACAAGCGTTCACGTCAGGCCAATATTACGCCTGAGGGTTTATCGCTTATGGAGTCTCTGAAAGAAGGAATGGCGCGTTCTCAGCAACGTCTCATCGAGCCTTTGTCGCCCTCCGACCGCAAAACGTTCATGACCCTGTTGGCCGAGGTGGTAGAGGCTAACAACCAATACGGTCGCGCCGCGCTTAAATCAGTGTAAGCAAGCGCGCATTCCATCTGAACGCTTCTTGCTGAAAAACGGAAGGTGAATTGCCTGAGTAAGGGTTTACGCCATAGGATTGCAGTGATTTTGTCAGTATACTGACATTAACTTTAGATTATCGCTTTAGGCAAGAGGAGAGCTGCTGTGAGCCGAATTCGTAAAATTGCGTTGGAAGAACATTTTTCCGGGGTGGGTTTTGGTGATTATTCAAAATCGTTTGTTAGTTTGATCGACCCTGCTGTGGCGGCGGATTTAACGCGTCGTCTTACTGACTTTGACGAAATCCGCTTGAAAGAAATGGATGCGGCGGGAATCGATTATGTCATTCTTTCGCAAACTGGCCCGGGTGTGCAGGCCGAGAAAGATACGGCTGCAGCAATTTCACGCGCAAAAGAAAATAACGACTTTCTGGCAGAGCAAATTGCTCGACACCCCACCCGTTTCGGGGGCTTTGCCCACTTGCCTATGCAAGATCCCAAAGCAGCCGCCGACGAGCTCGAGCGCGCGGTGAAAGTATTGGGCTTCAAAGGCTCATTGGTGAATGGTCACACGCACGGCGTGTACTACGACGACCCGGCCTTCGATGTATTCTGGGAGCGCATGCAGGAATTGGATGTACCAATGTACTTGCATCCTTTCAATATGTTTGACACCCCGCACATGTTCACAAAGCACCCCGAGCTAATGGGGGCAACCTGGGGATGGGGGGTTGAAACCGGCACCCACGCTTTGCGCTTGTTGTTCGGTGGCGTGTTCGACCGCTTTCCAAAATTGAAACTTATTCTGGGCCATATGGGCGAAGGACTACCATTCTTGCGTTGGCGCTTCGACAGCCGTTTTGCGGTGTACCCACAAGGCGTAACGCTAGATCGCAAGCCTTCCGAATATTTTGGGTCCAATATCGTGATTACAACGTCTGGCGTATGCTCGCATCCGTCTTTAATGGGTGCAATTGGCGAAATGGGCGCCGAAGGTGTTATGTTTTCGGTAGATTATCCTTACGAGGAAACGGCTGTTGCTGCCGAGTTTATTGAAACAGCGCCGATGGACGAGAAAACCCGCGCCTTGGTTTGCCATGGCAACGCCGAGCGCTTGTTAAAGCTTTAAAACGGAGAAAGTATGAGTACGTATTTGTATGGGGCCAATGTTCATGCTAACGGTATTCGTCAGCACTACCTTCGCTATGGCGGTAATGAAGGCGAGCGCGCCGAGCGTGATGCGGTTGTGATTGTTCCCGGCATTACCAGCCCAGCCATTACCTGGGGCTTTGTTGCAGAACGTTTTGGTCAGCACTTTGATACCTATGTCCTCGATGTGCGCGGCCGCGGGCTTTCGGAAGCATCAGACACTCTGGATTACAGCCTGGACGCACAAGCGGCAGATGTTATTGCCTTTGCGAAAGCGCTGGGGTTAAAGCGTTACAGTATTGTTGGCCATTCAATGGGTGGGCGTATTGGTGTGCGTGCGGCCCGTACTCAGCCGGAAGGCCTAACACGTCTGGTAATGGTTGACCCGCCTGTGTCGGGTCCGGGCCGTCGTGAGTATCCTTCGAAGCTGCCTTGGTATGTCGATTCCATGGCCTTGGCGCGCAAAGGGTGCAGCGCAGAAGATATGCGTGCCTTTTGCCCTACCTGGACAGAAGAGCAGTTGCAATTGCGTGCTGAATGGCTGCACACCTGCGATGAACGCGCCATTATCACCAGCTTTGAAGACTTCCATAAAGACGACGTTCACGCCGACATGCCTAAAGTGAAAGTGCCTGCCATGTTAATGGTGGCCGAGCGTGGCGGTGTCATCCAAGAGGAAGATATTGAAGAAATTAAAACCTTGATTCCAGGTGTTGCCGTGTCCCACGTAAACGACGCGGGTCACATGATTCCCTGGGATAACGAAGAGGGCTTCTACGAGGCTTTCGGCGATTTCCTGGGTGCCCCGCTAACCCGTCGCGCCTAATTCCGCTATTTTCAGGAGTTCATCATGCCTGTTAGTGATTACCAACTCGTTTCCGCCTGGCAAGAAGTGCTGCGTTTGTCCAAACTGGAAGCCGGCCAAACCGTAACCATTCTTACCAGTACTGCCACGCATCCGCAAAACTTGCGGTGTGCGGCAATTGCAGTGCAATCAATGGGGGCGGTAATGAACCGCCTTGACTTACCCCCGGTTAACGCCGAGAAAGCGCTTAGTCGCGATCCGTTGGCTTATTTGGGAACAACACCGCTTACGGGTAATAAGGCTGCAATTGCCTGTCTGAAAGAAAGCGACTTGGTGCTTGACCTCATGACGCTGTTGTTCTCTCCCGAACAGATCGACATTTTGAAAAGCGGCACGAAGATTTTGCTGGCGGTGGAACCGCCTGAAGTCTTGGTGCGCACGGTACCTACCGAGGCCGACCGCAAACGCGTGAAGACGGCGGCGGCACGTATCGAGGCAGCTAAAGAAATGACAGTAGTGTCTGATGCGGGTACGGATTTGCGCTGCCCTATTGGTGAATTTCCGGCTACGGCTGAATACGCTTTCGTAGATGAGGCCGGCCGCTGGGATCACTGGCCAAGTGGTTTTGCCTTTACCTTCCCCAACGAAGGTCAGGCCACAGGCCGTATTGTGATCGATAAGGGCGATATTTTATTGCCGCAGAAAAGCTATACGACCGACAAGATTATTCTAACGGTCGAGAACGGCTACGCCACCAAGATCGAAGGTGGTGTCGATGCTGAATTGCTGCGTGAATACATGGATTCGTTTAATGATCCTGAAGGCTATGCCATATCCCACATTGGTTGGGGTTTGCAGCCACGCTGTTATTGGTCCACCCTGGGCTTGTACGATAAAGAACAAACCATCGGCATGGATGCGCGCGCCTTCGAGGGCAACTTCCTGTTCTCGTTAGGGCCGAACAATGAAGGTGGTGGTAGCCGCACAACGGCTTGCCATATTGATATTCCTTTGCGCAATTGCACAGTTTCGCTTGATGGCGAAGAGGTCGTTCGCAACGGTAAAGTGCTTGACGGTGGTGTTAAATGACGCAAGGTAACGATGTTCAAACCTATGCCAAGCAAGGGTTTGGTAATCAGTTCGAACTGAAGGCGCCGGTTGGGCTGCTTATTATCGATTTCGTGAATGGTTTTGCCGATCCCGAGGTATTTGGGGGCGGCAATATTAAAGAAGCCATTCAAAATACAATTCCTTTGCTGGCCGAAGCGCGCAAGCGTGGCTGGCCAATTGCGCATACCCGAATCGTTTTTGCCGATGACGGCGCCGACAACAACATTTTTTCCTTGAAAGTGCCCAGTATGCTGGGCTTGAAGGAAGATCACCCCAATAGCGCCATTGTGTCCGAATTGGCGCCAGCGCAGGGTGAGTACGTGGTGCGGAAAACAGTGCCCTCCGCGTTTTTTGGTACGTCGCTGGCCGCTTGGCTTGCTATGCGCGGTATTCAAACGCTGGTTGTTGCCGGGGCAGTTACAAGTGGTTGTGTGCGCGCTAGTGTGGTCGACGCTATGCAATGGGGCTTTCGCCCCCTTGTGCTTTCCGATTGCGTAGGCGATCGCGCATTAGGGCCGCATGACGCTAACCTGTTCGATATGGAGCAAAAGTACGCCACTGTCATGACGCGTGACGAGGCGTTGAAGGCATTGGAAGGGTTGTAATACGCCTGCTTTTTTCTACGTAGAAAAACCGCTGCTTTAAGTTGCCCCGCAAACGGGGCAGTTAAACGCAGCGGTTTTTTTTATGTCTGTCTATACAGGCATCACAGCGCCTGTATAGATTGTTTCATTCCAAATTAAACTGGGTAAACCAAATCGGTTGCCAGAATTTCGGTGTCGTAAACAACTTGACGTTCTTTCAACAACAGGCCGCTTTCGCTACGCACAAAGCGGTCGTAATACTTGCCGGCCAGATGAATGGTTGACGGCCCTTCAATAAGGGTTTGAATCAACAGGTAGTTCGCTTCGGCCTCGATTACGTCATTTTCTTCGTTTACCACACGAATATTGGACACCATGTGCATGGTGTGGCGCGGCGCGAACATTTGGGTTTGGGCAATGGCCACCGCGCGATCGTACATCATGGCCCGTCCCTCCGCATAGACCAAGCCCACCAGCAGTTCCTGGTTGGCATTTTCGCGGGACGTAATGCGATACAAGCCGTCTTCGGTGAAAAACTCAGGCCATTTTTCTACGTCGCAAGCATCCAGCACGGCGCAGTATTCATTATGAAAGACTTCAATCTCTGCGCGTAACTCTAGTGCCCGCACAGAGTCAACCTTGGCGGGTTGATAGGAAAAGTTGGTTTTCATTGTTGACAGCATTATTAGATCCCCATTACTTCGCGGTAGTATTTGTACATGGCACGAATGGCTGCTTCAGAAATCAGGGATTCTGAAGTGCCAATTTTGCCGGCATCCAGCTTGACCACATTAATGTCAGTGCTAGAGCGACGCATGCCTTCCTGCACAAAGCGCAGCGCTTCGTTGTCTTCCAGGCCTAAAAAGCCCGAGGGGCCCATAAGGTTGCCTTGACGCAGGCGATGGCGCAGCATTTCTTCGCTGTCGTCTTCGTAGCCGAACATGGTCCATTGCATAATCATGCTGTTTGGCCCGTTGGGGATAATCTGGCGAATGCCCAGTGTGTTCATTTCGCGCTGGATAATAAAGTTCGGCCAAATAGTGTCCATGGTTACCGACCATGGTGAATCGAATTCTTTTACAAAGTGCAGGAAACGCTCGTCTTTTAAGCGCAGGCCTTCGTGGAAAGAGCGCATCTCTTTCTTTGTTTCGGGGTTCACGTCAGCATACAGGTCGTCGGACTTGGCCGAACCCATAATGCCATGACGGCCATGAACCTTGTCGGCAAACATCATGGATTTATTGCCGGCCACCAGCAGACCAAACACCACCAGGAACGAATGCAGAAGGGTCGCGTGATAGGGATCCTTCAGGTTCTCGTGATACATCTTCCAGTTACAAGGCAGCTCATTTCGGTAGTAGCCTAAAATTTTCAGTGGTTTGCCGGTGAAGGTAACTTTGAAGTCTTCGAGAATTTCAGGGCTCAGGTATTCTTCAATAGGCTCTACCTTGTCGGAGTACGAGGCGAAAATAACGCCATTCAAGGTGGTGACATGCAGCTTGCGCAAGCCATGATCTTCGTTGCGGAAGTCGCGGGGCATACCGCCTTGCTTGTTTACGCCACGCTTGAAAGGGACACCTTGAAGGTCGCCTTTCAGGGTGTAAGACCATTGGTGGTAGGGGCAAACAAACTCGTTTGCGTTGCCCTTGTTTTCGCGGCAAAATTCGGCCCCACGGTGGGCGCAACGGTTTTCGAATACGTGCAGTGAGCCATCTTCTGCACGTGAGACAACAACCGGGGTATCGCCAACATAAGAGCGTTTGTAATCGCCGGCGTTTGGAATTTCGGCCTCCAGCGCTACAAAGTTCCAGGTGTCACCACGGAA
>NZLH01000275.1 GCA_002694155.1 Pusillimonas sp.
CCACTGGATAGGTTTTATCCATTACCAATTCAAAGCCTTTTGCTTGCGCGGCTTTACGCGCAGCAGAGGCGGAATCGACCCCAAAACCGTCGGCCACACTAATCATGGCAATTTTGTTATTGATTTTGCCATCTTTCAGCGCATCAGCCAGTGTATCGAACAGGCCGTTAGCGTACATGGAAGCCGAACCCAACAGGAAGTAATGATCGGGCCAACGCTTGGCGAACTGATCGGCCTTGTCGGTTAGGTTAGTGGTACCCAACTGCGGATAACCATGTTTGTCGAATAATGGTGCAACTGCCAGGTTAGTAGCCGTACCCCAAGGCGGCAACAGCAAATCCACTTCGTCTTGTGTAATCAGGCGCTCAACCGCACGTACTGCCTCTTCGGTGCTGGAACGGTCATCGTATTCGATGACTTCGATAGGCACGCGCTTACCGTACTTGCTAAGCATAAGCCCACCCTTCTTGTTTACCTCCTCGACCCACATTTCATAGTTTGGGCGTTGCGTAGTAGAAGCACCTGGTGCATTTGGGCCGGTTTTAGCCAGCGCGTAACCAATCACAATTGACTCGGGCGCCTCGTCTGCCAAAGCGGGGGCAGCAGCGCCCACCACAGACAAACTTAACGCAAGCGTCGCCAGTTTGGATGTCCATTTTCTAACGGTCATTTTTGTCTCCGGAAATTCGGGGTTTTAAAATGATGACATACCCAACAGCAAGCACCCCTTTCATGCTGTTGGGCAATTACTATAACAACTTACACGACTTTTATCAGGTTACCTGATTGATTATTTTTTGCCCTTTTGGGCTTCAATAAGTTGCAAAACTTCCGCCACAATTGCATCGGCAAATGCTTCATCATTCAAATGACAATCGAATGACTCGACTTTTACAGATGCCGGCATGGCTTCTTTCGCCGCGTTATAAAAAACCGGGCATAAAGAGGGATCATGCAGGTGTCCCTTGGGGCTGTCATGATGGGAAAAACCCTGTAGGGGCACTAACACCGACACGGCACTTTTACCTTCTTTGACCAGACCTGCCAAATGTTGCGCCAAGTGCGTCAACTCTTCTTTTTCGGTTCGAACCGCCGTTAACGCCTTATTATGAATGTGATAGCGCTTGCCCGGGAACTGCCGTTCTGCCATTTCAGGCGGGCCCGACACCATGAAGTCGGCATTACCAGGGGCAATAACCACAGGAATACCTTTTGCCAAGGCGGCCTTGGAACGGTTAGGGCCCGCGCTGCACAACCCGTTATTCAGAAAGTCATTGTGCTCAACAACCGACGATTCAATAACCGCGGTAACGTCGCGCTCGCCCACAATTTGATCTAATGCCTGGCCACCCGTACCCAAAGTGTGGAACACCAGTACTTCGTATCCTTTATCTTCCAATAATTTACGCACGCGCACGGTGCAACGATCGATTGTGCCCAGCGTACCCATGGCAATAATTGGTTTGTCGGAAGCTTTCTTAGGCTCATAGTTCTTCGCCATTGCTGCGACTGCAATGGCCGCATTACGGTAAACATCTCCTGTAATGCTGTTAATACCGGCAATGTCGCATACTGGGTTGAACATAGTAATGTCTTTCGCACCCACAAATGGTTGTGTAAAGCCCGATGCCATTGTGGAAACCAGCACCTTGGGTAAGCCATACGGCATCGCCTGCATTACCGTACTAACCAGCGAACTTCCCATGGAACCACCGATACCAATAATGCCGCTAAGTGGCGTTTTGGCATGAAGTTCCAACGCCAACTTTGTGGCGCCTTCCATCATAACGGCCTGGCATTTGCCCTCATGGCCCAAGTCTCGTACTTCCTGAATTGTTTTTCCAGCCGCAGCGGCCACTTCTTCAGGCGTAATTTCCGCGCCGGGTTTCACCGAGCGCCGAATACTTGGATCCATGTGGATGACCTCGACACCTTGTGCTTCAAGGTTATCGCGAACGTACTTGGCTTCCACCGCTTTGGTGTCAAGCGTGACAATTAGCAGAACTTTGGGTTTTGTACTCATTTTGTCTCCTGAATAAAACAGTAATTTTGATTTCTGGTGCAGCGCACTGGCGCTACAACGGATTCAATTCTTTTGCCAATCGAATAAAAAAATCCAGGCTATCCGGATTTGCCATTGCGTCGGGGTGTGCAACCTTTTCTGCTGGCGAACCCAACAGTAAACGCCGAACCGGCACTTCCATTTTCTTGCCGGTTAACGTACGCGGAATAGCATTCACCTGATAAATTTCGTTGGGTACATGACGCGGCGATGCTTTAGTGCGAATCTGCGTTTTAATTTGCGCCTTCAATTCATCGCTAAGCGTCTGCCCGTCATCCAGCACCACAAAAAGCGGCATGAAAGAGTCGCGCCCCAGATATTCCAGGTCAACCACCAAACTATCGCGCACCTCGGGCAAAGCTTCGACCACGCGGTAAATTTCAGCGGTTCCCATACGAATACCAAAACGGTTAATCGTGGAATCGGAACGACCATAAATAATGCTTGTACCCCGCGGCGTGAACTGAATCCAATCGCCATGGCGCCAGTAACCGGGGAACATGTCGAAGTAACTGTCGTGATAACGGGCGTTGTCGGGGTCATTCCAAAAGTAAATAGGCATCGACGGCATGGGTCGCGTAATAACCAGCTCGCCCACTTCATCTACTACTGCCTGACCCTGCTCATTAAAGGCATAAGCAGCCACGCCCAGTTCACGGCACTGAATCTCGCCTGAATACACCGGCAAAATAGGGGCGCAAGCAACAAAGCCAGACGCAATATCGGTCCCCCCGCTAATCGAGGCCAACCATAAGTCGGACTTCACGTTATCGTAAACCCACTGAAATGCATCGGTGGGAAGGGGTGACCCGGTGGCATTGATAGCACGCAAAGCGTTAAAGGCCCCGATATCTTTAGGCTGAAGCCCTTCTTTCATGCAATTAATTAAATAGGCCGCCCCACACCCCAGCAACGTAACGCCGTAATCGTTAACGAAACGCCACAAGGCATTCTGATCGGGCCATGCAGGGTTGCCGTCGTACAGAACAACAGTTGCCCCCACCAGTAAGCCGCCGACTTGTAAATTCCATACAATCCAGCCTGTCCCGCCCAAAAACAAAAGGCGATCACCTTCGCGCAAATCGTGCTGCAGGGCCATGGTTTTCATGTGGGTTAACACAATGCCGCCATGGCTATGCACAATCGCTTTTGGCAAGCCCGTCGTACCCGAGGAGTAAACAACCCATAGTGGGTGCGAAAAGGGCACGCGTTCGAAAACCAGTTCCGCAGGCTCGGCGATCTGGCTATCCCACGTTAACTGATTGCGCCAGGGCAACGGTTGATTCACTTCTGCGTTGGGGCCCGGAACATGAATGACATGTTGCACGGTTGGCAAGGCGTCAAGCAACTCGGTTACCTGCTCGACCCGGGAATGAAACTTGCCGTTGTAGCTATAGCTGTCGGTGGCCAAAATAAGCTTGGGCTCAATTTGGCTAAAGCGATCAGTGACAACGCGCACGCCCATGTCGGGCGCGCAACTTGACCACACAGCCCCCAAACTGGCGCATGCCATAAAGGCCACCACCGTTTCCGGGCGATTCGGCAAATACGAAACAACACGATCGCCTTTACCAATACCCAGCTTGCGCAAACTGGCAGCCAATGCTCCAGCTTCATGCTGCAACTGGGCCCACGAAACCTCGAACGGTTCCGCGTTTTCGTTGCGCGCAATCAACGCCGGGCGTTGATCTGTTGCGTTACGAAAAATATTCTCTGCATAGTTCAGTGTGGCATTGGGAAACCACTGCGCACCTGGCATCGTTTCAGAGCCCAACACTGGTTGGTTCGAGCCACCTGCCAAAACATCAAAATATTCCCAAATCGATGTCCAGAACAGCTCGAGGTTGTCGACCGACCACTGCCATAAGTCTGCGTACTCGCCACGCGGCACACCGTAGTGCCGAGCCAGCCACTGCTGATAATGTGCCAGTCGGGAAGCATCCATTTGCGCCTGGCTTGGCGCCCACAAAGGTGTTGGTACTGTTGCAGTATCTGCCTGTTGCGTCATTGCAATAACTCCAGCAACTTATCAATACCCGACAGGGAATAATGGGGTTGGCGATTCTGGGGCAAACGGGCGAAGTCATCGGCCTTGTACAAGCCCGTATGAACACTTACCGACACCGCGCCATTCAAATGCGCCATTTCGTTCTCTAACGCAGGGTCGTCACCCACAATGGCAACGTGCTCGGGTGCAACATTCAGCAACGCGCGGGCTGTTGCAAAGGCCTCGGCTGCCGGCTTACCCACCACAATCGCTTCTTTGTCGGTTACGCTGCTAATCGCTGCCGTAAGCGCGCCTGAAATACCTAAGGTGCGGCCATCCCGGCTGGCAATGTACGGCACTGTGGACACCGTATAAAAACCCGCCCCCTGCCATATAGCACGACAAGCCGCATCAAGATCGGCCAAACCAAACTCGGGATACCAGCCAATAAATACCGCGTCAGCATCGTCGGCACGCTCGGGGGCACACACAACCTCGAACCCGGCGTCAACCAATGGCTTCCAAACCCCTTCGGCCCCTAAAACCAGAATCTTCTTATAACCCTTATCACGAAAAACCGAGACCGCAATAGCAGGCGGTGTTAAGGCAAGTTCGGGCGCAACCTGGATGCCTGCTTTGGCCAACGCTTGCGATAACTGCATTGGCGTTTTCAGCGAGCCATTGGTAAAAACAACATAGGGCAAATCACGCGAACGCAGTAAATCAAGCAACTCTAAAGAGCCGGGAAGCGGCGCATAGCCATTTAACCCCTTATCTGCCAGCGCCAAAGTGCCATCCACATCGAAAATAAACCCGCGCATCGTGCTTAAATTGGGGGCTATAACCTCACTCATATCACTTCTCCGGCGGCATTATTAGCCGCGCAACTCCATTAGAAACCCGTCACGTTCGATACGGGCATGTTTTACATCGGGACGTTGAGATAATTCTTTAATCAGGCGCTCTACCGGGGCCACACTGGGGTTGTAACGCTGCTGGCACGGCCCGGCCGCCACCATGGCATCAACCTGTTCTGCCGGCATCACGGCACGTAACAGAAACTCTTCATCCGAGAGTTTAGGACTGAATTTTTTACGCAATTCGCCCAACGGTGGCATGGGCGACTGTGCCACCAACTCTTTGGCGCGCGGCAATTGTTCGATACGATCGCGTACATTCTGGTCAACCTCGCCCGGCGGCGTACCAAAACGCCCCACCACGTAGCGAATAACCTCATCGGGTACATTGGCGTAACGTTCGGGCGAAAGCACGTTCATTACTGCCATCGTTCCAACCACCTGCGAGAAGGGCGTGACCATAATGGGGTAGCCCAGCTCGGCTCGCACACGCTCTACCTCTTCATAAACCTCGGGCAAGCGATGCGACTGGCGCATCTCGCGCAGCTGGCGCTTCATGGTGCCAATCATGCCACCAGGTAACTGATGCGCGAAATAGCGTTCATCGTACTCTTGCGGCACCCCAATTGGTAAACCTTCGGCCTTGGCTAAAGCCGTAAAGTAATCACTCACCCGCGCCAACGCATCCAGATCCAGGCCATGCTCAACTCCGCGGCTTTCCAGGTTGCTAATGACGTTTTCCACCGCAGGCTGGCTGGTACCATTACCCAACGGTTGTGCGGCCGTATGCAAGGCATCCACGCCTAGGCCAGGTGCTTCGGGATACGTAAATGGCGCCAAACCAATCGTGCAATGCGAATGCAGCTCTAGCGGTTTGGAACCGACAGCCTCGCGAAGCGCTGGCAATAAAGTGCGCGCCCGATCGGGCGTTAGCAGACCACCGGGGTCTTTCAGGTAAACCCGATGAATAAAAGGTTGCGCCGCTAACTCGCGCGCCATTTGCGCAAAGAAAGCATCGTCATGAATTGGGCTTACCGTGTATACCAGCGCACCAATTACTTCCGACGCCCCGGCCTTGGCAATAGCCTGACAATTATTAATAACGGCTTCGGTTGTATTCATGGGGTCCATCACCATGAAACGCTCAATGCCGTTATTCACCAACAATTGGTACGACAAAGCCATCACTTCCGGATGCGCAGTTTCCCAGGAAATAAACCGCATGCCGGTGGAAAGAAATGTGAGTGGTGTGTTTTTCAAGCGCGACTTCATCAACCGCAACCGCTCCCATGGGTCTTCTTTGTGAAAACGCACAGTAACCGCCATGTGGGTGCTGGTACTGAAATCAAGGGCGTAATAGCCCACTTTGTCCAAAATTGGGGCAATTTCCAGCATCATACCGGTGCGCAAGCCCGTTGCCCCCCAAAGGCTTTGGTTGCCGTCGCGTAAAGTTGTGTCAATAAACTGAAGTTTTTTTTGCGTCATAATGGCGTCCTATTGCGATCCGTCTTGCGAGGCGGGTTGTGCCGACAAATATCGGCCCAGAAACCCCGTATCAACGCCCCCTTGCTTAAATTCGCTTGTATCCAGTATTGCTTTATGCAGTACTGCG
>NZLH01000276.1 GCA_002694155.1 Pusillimonas sp.
AAATACCCTGGCCCGCACGATGGGCAAAGCCGAAACACACCATGCCAACAGGCTTGCCCGGCGTTGCCCCGCCAGGGCCGGCAATCCCGGTAGTGGAAACGGCAAAATATGCATTGTGGGCATTTGCCAGCGCGCCGGCGGCCATCTCCATGGCGGTTTCTTCACTTACGGCACCAAAGCGCTCAAGCGTATCAACACTTACTTGAAGAAGCTCAACTTTAGCAGTGTTGCTATAAGTAACGTAACCCCGTTCAAACCAATTGCTGGAACCGGGCATGTCGGTTAGGCGCGCACTAAGCAACCCCCCAGTGCAAGACTCTGCACATACAAGCATCCAGCCATGCTGCAGGCAGCGCTCGCCCACTGCCTGAACCAGTTCATCGTGTTGCTGATCTATCTGCATTCCAGGCCTCCCAGGCATTTCGGTGCCTTAAAGTACACCAAATCGAATTAACACCGCTAATACTAAAAGCGCATACAAGGCGGCCACGATGTCATCCCACATCACACCAAACCCGTTTTTCAAACGGGCATCGAACCAGCCAATGGGTGGGGGCTTCACAATATCGAAAAAACGAAACAACAAAAAAGCTGCCAATTGCGTAAAGAAACCTGCAGGTACAAGCCACAGCACAAGCCAGAACGCAACTATTTCATCTAACACCATACGGCTGTCGTCGGGGCGGCCCAGCGCTTTACCAACACGCTGGCAGGCCCAGCAACCATAGGCGAAGCTTGCCACCAGTACCAGTGCAATACCCACGTCGTTAAGTCGGGACACGGCCACAAACCAAAGAAACCAGGCCAATAATGTGCCCCACGTGCCCGGCGCAGGCCGCAGTAACCCACTACCGAACCCCATGACCAGCAATCGGTCGGGTTTCGCGTAAACCCACGACCAATTGACGACGTTACCGGAAGAGTTTTGATCGGACTGCTGAGTCATAATTTTCTGTGTTAGAAGTGCTGATAGCCCAATTGGCTTGGCATTAGGCGACGGCCACTCAACGTCTCGACCACAAGTTCATTACCTTCTGTTATGACGCCCACGCGAGAAACCATTGTGCTGAACTGCCTCGCCAAAGTTTCAATAGCGTTGCGGTGCCTTTGTGGTGCAGTAAAGCACAGCTGGTATACATCGCCACCCGACAAAACCGCTTCTTGCATCAATTCGTTGGGCAAGTTTCGAATAGCCGGGTCTACCGGCAGGTTGTCGAAAATAATGTGCGCACCGCATTTACTGGCTTTAAGAATATGGCCAAGATCTTGTAGAAAACCGTCGGAAATATCTAACGCGGCGTGCGCCAGGCCCGCCAACTGAGCTGCATACATGACTGGCGGCCTGGGGCGTTCAAGTGCCGCACGCGTGTCGGCCAACAGCACATCATTGGCAGGCAGAGCCCCTTGCAACAACTTCAGTGCAATATGCGCTGCGCCTAATGAACCGGTTATCCAAATGTCATCACCATATTGAGCCCCACTTCGCAGCAACGCTGTACCCGGGGTGATATGCCCAAACACCGTGACACAAATCATAATGCCATGGCCGGTACCTGTGGTGTCGCCCCCAACAAGTGGGCAACTGTGTTGGTCGGCCATGAAATAAAAACCATCAGAAAACTTGCTTAGCCAATTCTCGTCGATTTTAGGTAACGCTAGCGCCAACACGCACCCCGCAGGCGTTGCGCCCATTGCGGCCAGGTCGGATAAATTGACGGCCAGCGACTTGTGCCCAAGCGCGAACGGATCGACATCAGACAGAAAATGACGACCCTCGATAAGCGCATCGGTGCTTACCACCCATTGCCGACCAGGTTGTTCGGGCAAGACGGCACAGTCGTCGCCGGCCCCGATGTAGCCCTCGGGAACCTCTCTGCTGAAATACCGGCCAATCAGATCGAATTCCCTCACCATGGCCCCAAAAAAGCGTTGGCTATAAAAGATTAACGGCGAGCGGCGGCGTTAACCTCGGCTGACCGAACATCGGCCGCTACTTTATCCAGTACACCGTTTACGAATTTAAACCCGTCAGTGCCACCAAATGATTTGGCCAACTCTACCGATTCATTAATGGCAACTTTATACGGTACCTCGATATGGTGCACCAGTTCGTAGCTACCCAAAAGCAAAATACCGTGCTCAATAGGCGATAGCTCTTCAACGGCACGGTCGAGGTAAGGCGCAAACGCACTACGCAGGCTGTCTGCTTCACGCAACACCCCATGCAACAGCGTTTTAAACCACAAGGCATCCGCCTCGGGAAAGGTTTCATCATCTCGTAAGTGCGCATCGATAGCGCCTGCTTCCTGCAGGCCCTCGTCACCGCGCAACAACCAAGCATAGATGCCCTGCAGGGCGAACTCGCGCGCGCGCCGACGCGCGCTACGATTATTACGAGGGGCAACAGCGCCTTTTACAGATTTACTCGTCGTCAAGGTCTTCGTCCTCTTCCTCGTAATCTTCGTCATCAAAGTCGTCTTCAGACTCTGGCTCGAGAGCCGCAACCAGATTTGCCATTTCTACCGCCGCAAGCGCACAATCACGCCCCTTGCCAGCTGCGCGCGCTTCTGCCTGTTCGTCGGTATCGGTAGTTAGCACACCATTAATAACAGGTATGGCCGTTTCAAGAGCCACGCGCGTCATGGCCGCCGCACTTTCGTTACTGACAAGCTCAAAATGATAGGTTTCGCCACGAATAACTGCACCCAACGCAATCAGGGCATCGAACTCGTAGGTTTCCGCCATTTGGGCCAGCGTAATTCCCAGCTCTAGCGCACCGGGAACAGACACAACCATTACGTCGCGCTCATCAACGCCCAAAGCTTCAAGTTCACTTAAGCAGGCTTCCAGCTCAGCCAAACCAATCTCTTCGTTAAACCGAGCTCGAACGATGCCAATGTGCAGGCCTTCCCCATTTAAATCGGGCGTCATAGTGTATGGATTCATGAGAAAAGTCCTTTCAGGGGTTAGTAACTGGGTCGTTATCGTAACCGGTAATGGTCAGGTTAAACCCGGCCATACTCGGCATTTTTCGGGGCCGGGCCAACAATTTGGCCTTGCCCACATTATGATCGCGAAGAATCTGAGCCCCTATGCCGTACGTAAGCAAATCGAAACGGTTTTCATCACGAGGTTTTTTTTCTGGTGGCGGCGCCCCCCAGGACTCGGTTTGCTTAAAAAACTGTTCGGCCGAGCTATCGCAGTTAAGCAGCACAACAATGCCCGATGGCGCAGATTTAATTTTGCGCATTGCATCGGCGACTGTCCAGCTATGCCCTGAGCCATCCTGTGCCAGCATATCAACAATGGTGGTTGGTTCGTGCACACGCACAAGCGTTTCCTGATCGGCTTCAATTGTGCCATGCGACAAAGCCAGGTGAGGAGCGCCAAACGCCTTGTCGCGGTACGCCACAACATTAAATTCCCCCCAAGGGGTTTGCATGGTGCGGGCACCCGTGCGCTCTACCATAGACTCGTGCTGGCTTCGGTATTGAATCAGGTCTTCAATGGTGCCAATTTTCAAATTATGTTGTTTTGCGAACACCTGTAAATCGGGCAGCCGGGCCATGGTGCCGTCGGGTTTGAGGATTTCACAAATGACCGCAGCTGGCGTAAGGCCAGCCAGGGAAGTTAAATCGCAACCCGCTTCGGTGTGGCCGGCACGAACCAGTACACCACCCCGCACGGCCTGAACAGGAAAGATATGCCCCGGCTGGACGATGTCGGAGGGTCTTGCATCACGAGCCACCGCAACCTGAATAGTGCGAGCACGGTCGGCAGCGGAAATACCCGTTTCAACACCTTCAGCCGCTTCGATAGACATGGTGAAATTGGTACCAAACCGCGCGCCGTTGCGGCTGGCCATAAGCGGTAACTCGAGCTGGCGGCATCGTTCTTCCGTTAAGGTTAAACACACCAACCCACGCGCGTGGGTCACCATGAAGTTAATGGCATCCGGGGTCACGTAATCGGCGGCCAAAACCAGGTCGCCCTCGTTCTCGCGGTCTTCTTCATCGACCAGAATCACCATACGGCCGGCACGTAGCTCGGCAATAATTTCTGTGGTGGGGGAAATACCCGCGAGTTCCTGGGTATTATCGGCTGAAATGGGTTGCGTCATAAAGTTAAGCTCTTCGAAATTTCGTCCATTTTAACGCGTGCAGGGCAACCCGCAGCGCGAACAGGCCAGTTTGCCTTAAAAGCAAACATTCTTTCAGATAAACACCAAAATTTTGACGCTTGTCATAATATTTGAAGGGGTCACGGCGTATCATAGCGGCATCTTTCCATTTGCCGGAACCGTAATGATCGAACGCGAGCTTAAACTGCATGTGCCCGTCTCTACCCGAGCCGAACTGGTGAAACGCCTGCGAAGCGCCAAAGCGCGTCGCGTATTACTTCATGCGCGTTATTACGATACGCCTGACCGCGAACTTGCGAATGCCGGCATTGCGTTGCGAATGCGCAAAGAAGGCCGACGCTGGATGCAGACGGTAAAAGCGCCTGGGCCCGACCCGGTTTCGCGCGTGGAACTCAACCATCTTCGGCCCGACGGCAACCTGGATTTAGCACTTTACGATAATACCCCCATACAAACCACGTTAAGTGCACTTGCGCACCCCCTTGCATTACGCTACGAAACAAAAGTGGTTCGCCTTTTGTATAGACATCAAACAAATGACACGATTATTGAAATAGCATTTGATGAAGGGGCTTTGTTTGCCGGCGAATTAGAATTGCCCATTCTTGAAGTTGAATTTGAACTGATAGAAGGTTCTTCAGCCGCATTGTTCGACATAGCTAAACAGTGGACACTTGATTTCGGCCTGATTCTTGATCCCAGAAGCAAGGCAGAACGTGGTGACACCTTAGCCGGCCTTGCACTATCGGTGCAAACCACGCAAACAGGCGAAACCATTGTCACTTCAGTTAGCCGCCCGAACAGCCACCATTTATTTAAGCCGTATCGCGCCAAACCACCAAAGCTAGGCAAGAAAAACCCGGTCAGTTCAGCATACTTAAGTTGTGCCCACGAATGCTTGACGCACATCGTCCAGAACGCAGCCTACACCGCGGGCGTTGATACCGCCCTTGCGAACAGCGGCACGCACATGGAGTTCGTGCATCAGTTACGTGTTGGCGTTCGTCGACTTAAATCATGCCAAAAATTGTTCGAAGAATGGGTCCCCGCCTTACCCGAGGATGCCCTCGAGAAACTTAACAATACGTTCTCGCAACTAGGTGCCCGACGCGATCTTGACGTTTTACGTACCGTTGTCGCCCCACGTTTGAAGCTGGCTGGAATGCCCGATTTGCGTATGCCACGTGCAAACGCAAACCGCACAGCACCCGCTTCTTTAGCTAATAGCCCGTCTTTTCAGAATGCATTACTTGATATTTTGCAGGCGCTGGTGGAATTTGGAGACACGATACACAACGACGTTAACGTGTCCAGTGAAGCAAAAAAAAGAAACAGCCAGAACCTTTTGCCCAGGCGCCTTAGTAGCTGGCTTCAGGCAATTGTGAAGAAAGGCAGTAAATTCACCCGCCTGCCCATAGACGAGCAACACAACGTTCGTAAAGACGTTAAAAGGCTGCGCTACTGCCTGGAAATGTGTGCGGGCGTTTTGAACAAAAGCATGCTGTCGAAACTCCGCCCCGCCCTTGAGACCGCCCAGGAAGATCTGGGTGAGTTAAACGATTACTACACAGCCGAAGTGCTATTTCAGGATATGACCGAGAAACAAGCGCAAGCCTGGTTTGCGGTGGGGTGGCTTAAAGCCATGCAAGCACAAAAACAGAAAGACGCGGAAGTACATTTTCAAGTGCTGAACAAAGCGCCCCGGCTGGATGGTAAGAAATAAAAAGAAGGTGGCTTACTCCCCTGCCAGCAAAGCCGCCGCAAACTCCGATGCCACAAAAGGTTGGAGATCCTCCAACCCTTCACCCACACCAATCCAATACACAGGAACAGGTCGCACGCCTTGCGCACCCGCCGCTACCGCCGCCAGGGTTCCACCCTTTGCAGTGCCATCGAGCTTGGTTACCACAAGGCCAGTCAGGCCTATCGCAGCATCAAACGCCCGTATTTGAGCTATTGCATTTTGGCCTGTATTGCCGTCAACCACCAACAATACCTCGTGAGGTGCTTGCCCATCCGCTTTGCCAATTACCCTTTTTATTTTTTTTAGTTCTTCCATAAGGTTCAACTGAGTTGGCAGGCGACCTGCGGTATCTACCATCACAATATCTACATCGCGAGCACGCCCTGCATTCACCGCATCGAATGCGACAGCGGCCGGGTCTCCCCCTTCTTGCGCAATCACGGTAACGTTGTTTCGTTCGCCCCAGGCCATTAATTGTTCGCGCGCCGCAGCACGGAAAGTGTCACCGGCTGCCAACAGCACTCGATGCCCCTGAAGCTGAAAATTAAATGCCAGCTTGCCAATCGACGTTGTCTTGCCAGCGCCATTAACACCCGCAATCATCACAACCAACGGCTTTTGCCGACCCGCAGGAAAGGTCTTCTCGAGTGGACGCAAATGTTCTGCAATAATTTCCTGTAAGGCCTGCTTTACTGCTTGTGCGTCGGTCAAACGCTCTTTCCGAACGCGCGCACGTAATGCCGTCAACAATGAGGTGGTGGCGTCCATACCCGCATCTGCCATAATCAAAGCCGTTTCCAGCTCTTCAAACAAGCTTTCGTCAACCTTGACACCAACAAATAGGCCGCCCAAATTTTGTCCAGTGCGCGACAAACCCTGCTTAAGACGAGAAAACCAGGATTGTTTTTTCTCCGGCTCCGGCTCTGGCTCTGGCTCTGGCTCAGGCTCAGGTTCAGGTTCTGACTGAGGCTCTAGCTTGGGCTGAGACACTGCGTTGGGCGGAGGTTCCAGTTCGGGCTGTGGCTCTAGCTTGGGCTGTGGCCCCAGTTCAGTTTGAGATTCTGCCTCGGCCTGTGGCTCGGGCTCTGGTTCTAATTGAGACTGTGTAACGGGCTCCGGTTCAGGCTTCGATGGTCCTTCTGACTGAGTCGATGAGCTTGACGGGGGTTGCGGCGCCTGCTCGTGGTCTGGCGCGGTTTGCGAAACTTGATCTACATCGCCTTCGCGCGCCTGCGCCACTTCTTTTGATTTACGTTTAAAGAAACTAAACATAAGATTTACACTATTCCATGTTGGCGAGTAATTTTTGCTCGCGGACAGGCGGCTCATGCCGCCATTTTCAGCGCATGAACAACCATGAAAAAACACAATATCCGTATTGTAGGCGGTGTCTACCGACGAACACCAATCCCGGTCATTAACGCACCAGGATTGCGCCCCACTCCCGATCGCATTCGCGAAACGCTATATAACTGGCTTGGGTACTTTTGGAACCAGAACTTCACCGACAAAACCGTACTTGACCTATTTGCGGGTACGGGAGCTTTGGGTTTTGAAGCTGCATCGCGCGGTGCGGCTCATGTCCAAATGGTAGAGGCCAACCCTCAAGCCGTAACCGCCTTGCGCGCACTGCGCACCAAGCTCAAAGCAAACAACGTACGTGTGTTTCCCGGCGACGCAATGCATGTTTTAGAGCGCACGGCTAACCCTTTTGACCTTGTCCTGCTTGACCCACCTTTCGGCCAAGCCTGGCTAGACCGACTATGGAACAAATTACCCGCTGTGCTAAATGAAAGCGGGCTTGTGTATGTTGAATCAGAAAACCCTATTAACCCACCCCCCATTTTTGACTTGCTGCGCGAGGGCCAGGCCGGGCAGGTTCACTACGCCTTACTACAGATTGTTGCACCGCAAGAAAATAAATTACAGGCTGAGTTACACTAGACACATAAGCTCATTTATCTCGTGAACCCGAATTATTTATACTTTTAAAACACCATGATTACTGCCGTCTACCCAGGAACATTCGACCCCCTGACCCGTGGCCATGAAGATCTGGTGCGCCGCGCAGCCAGCCTTTTCGATCACCTTGTCGTAGGTATCGCCCATAGTCAGGCCAAGAACCCGTTCTTTACAGTGGAAGAGCGTGTTGAGATCGCTCAAGAGGTGCTAGGGCACTATCCCAATGTAGAGGTAAAAAGCTTCGCCGGATTGCTAAAAGACTTTGTTCGCGAAGAAAATGCACGAGTCATTGTTCGCGGCTTACGTGCGGTTTCCGATTTCGAGTACGAATTCCAAATGGCGGGCATGAACCGGCATCTACTTCCCGAAGTTGAAACGCTTTTTATGACACCGTCCGATCAGTACCAATTTATATCCGGCACAATTGTGCGGGAAATCGCTCTTTTGGGTGGGGATGTCAGTAAATTCGTGTTTCCTTCGGTAG
>NZLH01000277.1 GCA_002694155.1 Pusillimonas sp.
CGAATCGGCACCTTTCATCAGTATTTTGTTTGAAGTCGTTTCTGCAGTCAGTACCACTGGCTTAAGCCGCGAGCTTACGCCTACCCTTTCACCTGCAAGCCAGGTGCTGGTTATATTGTTAATGTTTGTAGGGCGCCTGGGCCCTCTTACACTGATATATAGCCTAAGCGCCAAACGTCGCGGCCATGTGCGCTACCCCGAAACCACTTTTCAAGTGGGCTAGTTCATTACTTCGTTTTAACTACTGATACAACGCGCTTTAACAAGCACGTCATATTCCCTTGGGATAATTGCGGCAAATTTTCTATAACGCCCTGTCCAAGCCCGAGGTTTCATGTAGTGCGCCCATCTTTTGCAGTTTCCAATAGCCCGATTCATTGGGTCATTATTATTTTGGGTTTATCACTTTTATCGTTTCTCTGGATTTCACATTTTCGCCAATATGAAGTTGCCCACAAAGAAACGCTACAGGCCCGCGCAACTGAACACCAGAACCTTGCAATTATTATTACCGAGCATCTGCGCCAGATCAGTGATCGAGCGCAGGCGCTGGGGCAATCGGCAGTAGGTAACCCATGGCAACCCGTGCTGCTTCGGCGCAATCTTTCCCGAATACTGGCGCAAGACCCTATCTTCAACAAACTCACGCTTTATGATGCCCAGGGTCAATTCTGGTTAAGCAGTCACGAACCAAGCCGCACCGATTTGCCGCCAACATGGATGGCGCAAGTTCATAAGCAACTACGCAACTTCGGTAATACCGTTTTCTTGCCAACTCAACCCCACGCCAACAACGATGCTAAAGGCGCTAACCCTGTGACACAGGCATGGCAACTTCCGCTACTTCTTCCTCTTGTTAGTCGATCTTCTGAAACCCTGGCCGGTATTCTCTATATTGAAATGGACGTCGGTTACCTGACCCGCCTTTACCAAGACATTAACCTGGGGCAAAGCGGCATTATTCAACTACTGGACCGCAACAACGAAGAAAGGCTGCGCGCCAACCACAGTGGCGTCTTGGCATCCGGGCCCGACATTGTGCCGGTAAGTCTGCCGCAAGGCGATGCGCTTACGGGCCAGTTTCAGTCAAGATCGGCTTTGGGGAACTACCAAAGTTTGTTAAGTCGAAAACCCGAATTGGGTTGGACCGTCGTGGTTAGCCAACAATACGAAGACATTCTGGCCCCCATAAACGCGCGAGAGCAACAGCAAAAATGGATTTATGTATTACTAACTGGTGTGGTTGTTGGTGTACTGGCCTGGTTATTAAAAATGATCAGCGATCAGCAGAAAACCATTAGTGCGCTTAACCATGCCCAGGAAGAAAACCAGGCATTAATTGAGCGTCTGGAAACCGCGCATCGGCGCAGCAGCCTTGCTGCTTCCACAGATCATCTAAGCGGACTTTTCAACCGACGTCAGCTCATGGACATTGGTGCCCGCGTGATTACCGAGCAACGCGCATGTCGGAAACTGCTTGCCGTATTGTTCATTGATCTTGATCGCTTCAAATCAATTAATGACACCTTAGGCCATAAAACAGGCGACCTGTTACTGCAAGCTGTCGCCGGACGCATTAAGCGATTACTGGAACCCGGCGATTACGCGGCCCGGTTCGGCGGCGACGAATTTGTAATTCTGCTGGCGGGTGACCGCACCGAGCACTCGATTACTCACTGGGTACGTACTTTGGTAGCGCGCCTTTCCGATACCTACGCTTTGGATGGCACCGAGCTTAACACCAGCCCCAGCGTTGGCGTGGCTATATGTCCACGCGATGCTCAGAATATCGATGAGCTGATACGCTGCGCCGACAATGCCATGTACTCGGCAAAACAGTCTGGACGCGGCCAATATCGGTTCTATGACCCCTCGCTTAACACCAGCAGTCTGGAAGCATTTCAAATTGAGCAATCGCTTATTGAAGGGCTAAAAAGACACGAGTTTGTCTTGCATTATCAGCCCATGATTAACCTGGACACCATGAAAATTACGGCCTTTGAAGGGCTGGTTCGCTGGCAACACCCCGACCACGGCATGATCTACCCAGACCGTTTTATTGCCATTGCCGAGCGCAGTGGGCTGATTGTCGAGATGGGTGAAGAGGTACTGCGTTTGGCATGTGAACAATTAAAAGAATGGCGAAAAAACGGGCATGACCGGCACGTAAGCATTAATGTATCAGCGTTGCAGTTAGCGTCTGACAATTTCAGCAATATGGTGCTGGATACACTTGAACACTTCCAGATTCCAGCCAATTCAATTGAATTGGAAATAACAGAAACTGCGATTTTGAACCGCCCCGAAAAAGCCATTCATCACCTCGAGCGACTACGACGACACGGCATTGGTATCAGCCTTGACGACTTCGGGCACGGCTATGCAGGTTTTGCGCATTTGTATAACTTGCCCATCACGAAACTGAAAATCGACCGCAAACTTATTGCGCCGCTATCTAATCGCCATGACGACAGTCCGATCGTTTCATCGACCATTGCGCTGGCCAAGAAAATGAACTTGCACGTTGTTGCCGAAGGTGTCGAAACCCTGGAGCAGGTTGTTTACCTGAAATTGGCTGGCTGCGATTTCGCCCAAGGTTACCACTTCAGTCGGCCCATAGAGCCAAACGCAATACCCGCGCTGGAAGCTTCATTCGCAAATGATCACACCGCCTTGTCGTAACACGTACTTTTCTTCAACAATCTAATGCTCAAAAACTTGATCCTGAGCTTAATGGTGTGCGTATACCTTGCGCTATTGCCAAATGCTCAAGCCACACCGTCCCACTGTTCGAAAGACCGCCTTCGTATTGGCGTTATACCGAAAAAGCCAATGAAAACGCTGGTGCGAGAGTACCAGCCACTTGTAAGCTACTTAAGCGCAAAGTTAAATATGGCCGTTGACATGGTTCACGCCGAATCTTACGACAATGTCATTCAGGCGTTGGTTTCTGGCGGGATAGACATTGCCTGGCTGGGGCCCGCCGGCTATTTAATGGCCTATGCGCAAGCGCCCCGCATCGAACCGTTTGCCAGTCTGACCATAGAAAAAGGTTACTTTACGCCAGCAGGAAACTACTATTATTCGATTCTGCTGGTTCGCAATAACAGTGGCATAAAGTCAGTTCATGATCTGCAAAACAAAGATATTGCATTCAGTGAGCCCTCGAGCACATCGGGTGCGGTCTTGCCACAACGCGTCTTCGCTAGCCTTGGCCAAGGCAAACTGGAAAACTTTTTTGGCTCAATAACCTACACCGGATCACATGATCGTTCAATTGACGCCTTGCTGGACGACCGCATCGACGCCGCTTTCGTAGCCAGTGTGCGCGCCGACGACTATATAAAAAGAGGCAAAATGCTGGCCAACCAAATAGCTGTTTTATGGAAATCGGCGCCCTTGCATTACGACCCGTATGTATTCAGCGCTGCAATTTGTGAGGACCTGAAAACGCGAATCAAAAAACTGTTGCTTGAAAGCGACCATAATCTGGATGACTTTCTGCAATCACAGCAAGCAATTGGTTTTGCGCCAGTAAGCCACTCGGACTACGAAAATGTAATGACATTATTGGGCCATTCGCCGCCCTAAGCCGGTTCATACGTATATTTCGAGCCACCAAATAAAAAAGGGGTTACAACCTTGTAAGTTGTAACCCCTTTTCGTATTTGGTCGGGACGGAGTGATTCGAACACTCGACCCCTTGCACCCCATGCAAGTGCGCTACCAGGCTGCGCTACGCCCCGAAAGAACGAGATTTTAGCATACATTTTCGCTCGCCTTTCAGCCGGTCTGACGCGGCCTCCGCCAAAGAAATTAACCCTTTTATATCAATCATTTCCGCGCAATGGTGTACGCCATCTTGCGCATTTCAGCATGCGCTTTTGATACCTATAGTTTGCCTTATACAAGCTGTTTCAAGTTGTCATAAAAAAACAAGGAAAACCGCGCATGTTTCGCCCACTAATATGGCTTCTTCTTGGCTCGCTGGTGTCTCAATCAGTGTATGCCCAAAGCACTGGCATTTCTATTAATAGCCAGGCCCCGAACCGCGCGCACTCGGACATACCGGCGTTATTAATTGCACAAAGTCGATATGAAGAACAGCCAACCAGCACAAATGCACTTTTAGCGTATCTGGCGGCGCTGCGCGAAGCCCGTCTGCCAAGCGTGGCGTATATGTTGGCGCAACAACACCCCAACCCACTGCCATCTGAATTACTGCGTGAACTGAAAATTGACTATGCCGCGGAACTGACAAGATTGGCGCTGGCACCCACGCGAGCGACATCAGAACGATACGAACTTGCTGACCGCGCGCTAATCATTTACGACGCTTTGCTTGAAAACGACAATGGGAAATCCGCCATCGACGAGGCTGATTACAGAATCCATTTCGACAGAATTCAAGCTTTGCACGCTCGCAAGAATATGGCCGAAGTTGTTCGTTCGTACGAGAAACTGCGCGCGCACAACATTGTTGTTCCTGCCTACCTTCTTAACGAAATCGGTGATGCCTACCTATACCTTGAACAACCCGAACAGGCCGCCGCACTATACGAACAAAGCCTTGCGCGTAATGCCGACACCCCTAGAGATCATGCCGAGGTTATAAAAGAGCAGATAGGTCGTTACTACGCACTTCAGGAGCAAGGGCGATGGTCTGAAGCCTATTCCTTACTTGAACGCACATATTCAGAAGAGCCCGAATGGCGTCGGCTTCCCGGCGTAAACCAACCCCTGCCTAACGACGCTTACCTTGAGGTTGCCCGCACTTGGGCGGTTTCACCTCTGTTCCACGATAACCCAGCATTGGCTCTTGAGCGACTGGAAACACTAAGCAATAACGCCCCACGCGATGCTGGGCTAAAGATTGAATTAGCGAATACACAACGCATATACGGCCAGCCTCGCGCAGCCCAAGTCACATTAAAGCAGGCAGAAGCGCTTACCCCACTTAGTCCCGACTTGCTTACATCACAGGCTCGAACAGCCTTAGCCCTGCAAGAATGGGACCAGGCACAAGAGCTCGTGGCCTACACCCAACAACACTATCCCGAGCTGAAGACAACTCAGCAACTTCAAAAAGACTGGGCGACCCACAACAAGTGGGAACTGCTCATTGGGGCACAGAAAACGTTCAGCTCCGACAGCCCTGTATCGGGTAGCGGCGAACACGCGTTCGACACAACGCTTTACAGTCCGCCCATTGCTATGAGCTGGCGAGCTTTGGTGGGTGTTGGTCAGTCGAATGCGACGTTTAACGACGATCCTTTACGCAACCGCTGGGCCAAAGCCGGCGTGCAATGGCGCAACGGCAGCACCACAATTGAAGCCAGCCTAATTAGCCAACATTACGGATATGGCCAAAAAACAGGTGCGCTCTCTAGCTTTGAGTATGCACTTGACGATGCCTGGACATTAGGCGGGTCACTGGCCTGGCGTGGTCAGGCAACTCCGTTACGCGCACTTGCGAACAATATTAGTGCCAATAACGTTCAGGCCTGGGTACGTTGGGCTCCCAATAGTGAACGCGAATGGATGTTCAGCGTTTCACCATCTAGATTTAGTGATGGGAATCGCAGAGTTGAACTGCGCTTAGCCGGTAAAGAGCCGCTAAAGAAATGGTCCACCGTACGACTGGATGGCGAGATCGATATTTCGGCGTCCACCAATACAAAAGACAACGCACCCTACTACAACCCCAAAGCCGACTTGGGCGTGTTGGCAGGTGTACGCGTCACGCACTTAATTACACAACGATATGAGTCTCGACTAGAGCACTACGTGCAGCTATTGGCCGGCTCATACAGCCAAAAACACTTTGGCACCGGACCCATGGCCGCTATTGGGTACGGCATTACCTGGCGCGCCAATCGCAATCTGGAAGTGTCTTCATCTGTGTTGGGAATTCGACGACCTTATGACGGCAACCAGGAAAAAGAACTGCGCTTTGCTTTGAACATCAGCCTACGATTTTAAGGGGCGTCACCATGAATACATTTCTAACTTGTCGCCTTGCTATCGGTAGCACCTTACTGGGAAGCCTTCTGGGGTTAGCAACCGGATGCAGTCACGTACAGCAACAGGATATTGAATACACCCCACCGGCCCAACGCGTTCACGCCGTTACCGAAGCACCGTGGCCCCAAAACCATTTCCTGGTGCTGGCCTACCACGACGTTGAAGACACAGATCCTGATCAAACTTTTGTCAGTGTTTTAACCGAGCATTTAAGGCAGCAATTTTCCTGGCTACATGAAAATAACTATGTTCCGGTCAGTATCGATCAAATTCTGGCTGCAAAAGCCGGCACAGCAACTTTGCCAGAGAAAGCCGTTCTGCTTACTTTCGACGATGGCTATCAAAGTTTTTACCAGCGTGTTTATCCGTTATTGAAGGCGTATCGATGGCCCGCCGTCGTTGCGCCTGTTGGTGTATGGACGGATCCGCCAGCGAACGCAACAGTGAACTTCGGTGATCTGGTTGTGCCGCGGGAGCGCTTCCTGACTTGGGAACAAATAACAGAGATGTCGCGCTCTGGGTTAGTTGAGGTTGCGGCTCACTCGAACAATTTGCATTACGGAATATTGGCCAACCCTCAGGGAAACCTGCAGCCGGCCGCCGCAGCGCGTCTTTACAACAGGCAAACGTCGACGTACGAGCCTGACACAGCGTACCAAGAACGCATTGCCAGCGACGTGCGAGCCATCTCCGAAAAAATAGAGCGCGCTACAGGACGCCCTCCGAGGGTATGGGTATGGCCTTATGGCACAGGCAGTGGCCTGGCGGCACAAACAATTCTAGATCTTGGCTATTCAATGCTTTTAACTTTGGAAGACGGGCTTGGCAATACAAGCAATTTCACCCATATGCCTCGCTTGCTCATTTCCAATGACCCGGTCTTGCCGGCCTTCACAAACGCTGTTCTTGCACAGGAAAAACCGCAGATTATGCGCGTTGCCCAGGTTCGCCTGGACGATGTCTACGACACCGACCCCGACCGGATGAACCACAAGCTGGGGCAACTAATACAACGAATTGCCGACTTCCAGATTACTACTATTTTTCTTGATGCTGCTGCCGACACCGATCGCGACAGCAAGCCAGACGCCTTTTACTTTCCTAACCGTTTACTTCCTACCCGAGCCGACTTGCTTAACCGCACAGCCTGGCAGTTGCGCAGTCGAGCATTTGTAGATGTTTATGCATCGTTATCTGCGAACGATGTCAGAAGCATAAGCAAAGATGATGAGGCAACCATTGGTCTTTTTGAAGATATGGCGCGTAATGCGATTTTTGCCGGTATCCATTATCGGAGCCAGGCGAACACGCAGCTGACTGAGACTATTACAGAACGCATGCGCGCCATTCGGGGTGATGAACTTAAAACGGCAACGACCACCCAGATGGCGTATGACGACACACCAAAACATCTTCAGCCGGAGACGTTAGATACGTTAGCCACATTATTACAACAGCACGACTGGGTGGTTTTGCAATTAGGGGCTGCGCCGGGTGAAAACGATGAATCTGCAGCGCTTGTTCATCACGTCACTGAACAACTAAAGCTACCCGCCACAGAAATGCAACGCCTCATTATTGGCTATCCCGCAGCCAAGCATCAAAGCGCCTTCACATCAACAGCAACCGATGAAAACGTTGCCCGCGAAAGCATGTACCTTGCGCGCGCGATGCAACAACTTCAGTTACGCGGCCACATGAGTTTCGGCTATGCCTACGACGATTTTCTACGTGATCGTCCACGCATGCAGGTTATTCGCCCCCTTTTCTCTAATGCTTGGTACCCACTGAAATGACAGAACGACTTATCGCCTTCAGCGTATTACTTGCCGTGCTGGGTACCCCAGCTGGCGTAATACTGGCTGTCACAAGCCAATACCTCACTAATTTCGTTTTCTATTACCCCTTGACCATGTCTGGTATCTGGATGGCCGGGGGCCTGTTTTTCTGGTGGAAATGGGAACGTCATTGGAGGTGGGGTTACAGCACCGATGTTCCTCAATTGAAGGACATGCCTTTAATTTCAATATTAATCCCTTCCCATAACGAGGGTGACAACATTCTGGACACCTTGGATGCTGCTACCGGGCAACATTACCCCAATATAGAAATTATCGTTATTAACGATGGTTCTACCGACCGAACTGGCGAGCTATGCGAGCGCTATGCCAATTTGAACCCAAAAGTGCGTGTCATTCATTTGGCGCATAACCAAGGCAAAGCCATGGCATTGCGCATGGGTGCCTTGGCAGCAAAAAGCGAATATCTGGTTTGTATAGACGGCGATGCCATGCTTGCGCCCGATGCATGCGCATACCTGGTTGCGCCATTAATTAAGCAGAAAAATGTCGGCGCAGTTACTGGCAACCCACGCATTCGGACACGATCAACGCTTATTGGCCGAATCCAGGTAGGCGAGTTCTCGTCAATTATCGGACTCATCAAACGAACGCAAAGGGTCTATGGCCGTGTTTTCAGTGTCTCGGGGGTTGTAGCGGCGTTCAAGCGCAGCGCCCTTCACGACGTGGGCTACTGGAGCCTGGACATGATTACCGAAGATATTGACATTACCTGGAAGCTGCAACTTGCGCGCTGGAATGTCTTCTATGAGCCTCGCGCACTTTGCTGGATTCTGATGCCTGAAACACTGCGAGGGCTATGGAAACAGCGATTGCGCTGGGCGCGGGGCGGCGCCGAGGTTTTCCTGAAGAATTTAGCTATTTTGCTTGTCTGGCAACACCGTCGCATGTGGTTGCTCATGCTTGATTATGCGCTGTCAACGTTATGGGCATTCTCGCTTGCTGTTCTAGCCATCCTTTGGCTATGGGGCAAATTATTTGGGTTGCCAGACCAACTTAGCGTCGCCGAGCTTCTTCCGCCATCGTATACCGGTCTGATATTAGCCGCGGTTTGTCTACTGCAATTCGGTATCAGCATTCTGATTGACCGACGTTACGAGCCCGGTCTGACGCGTTCCCTTTACTGGATTGTCTGGTACCCGTTTGTGTACTGGTTAATCAGTCTTACCACCACCCTTTTCAGTTTTCCCAGTGTCATGCTGCGAATCCGGCGCCAGCGCGCTCGCTGGAGCAGTCCGGACCGCGGTATCAAGGAGCAACCATGATCACACTTATCCACACCCGATGCTCGACTACCTTACGCATTATTGACAGTGCATTAACCGCTTTAGGCTGGTCGGGTTTTGCATGGCTGGGCTTAAGCGACGCACTGGCCTTAACAGGCAACGTTACAAACGGCGTCCAAAACCATGCGTTTTTA
>NZLH01000278.1 GCA_002694155.1 Pusillimonas sp.
CGACAGCGACTTCAGCCGGGGGGAGCCATCATCATTGTGATGACAAGGTGGTCTACAAGAGACCTGACAGGCAAAATTATCAAGTCTGTCACCCAAAAAGAGGGTGTTGACGAGTGGGAAGTCATAGAACTACCCGCAATCATGCCGTCTGGGCAGCCTTTATGGCCAGAATTTTGGCCAATTGACCAGCTTGAGTCTCTGAAAGCCGAACTTCCGGTCTCAAAATGGTCTGCCCAGTACCAACAGAACCCAACTTCGGAGGAAGGTGCGCTAATCAAGCGGGAATGGTGGCAAGAATGGGAGAAATCAGACCCCCCACCGTGTGAAGCCATCATTCAAAGCTGGGATACTGCGTTTTTGAAGACCCAAAGGGCCGATTACAGCGCCTGTACAACGTGGGGAGTCTTTTATCATCCTGATGAAAACGGTGAATCCCATCCAAATCTGATATTGCTGGACGCATACAAGGAAAAGCTAGAGTTTCCAGATCTCAAAAGGGCTGCATACGAAAAATATTGGGAATATGAGCCAGATCAGATGATTGTTGAGGCAAAAGCAGCAGGATCTCCACTGATATTTGAGCTTCGTGCGATGGGCATTCCGGTCACAGAGTTTACACCCTCAAGGGGTCAGGATAAGATAGCCCGTGTGAACGCAGTCAGCGATTTGTTTGCCAGTGGCGTTATATGGTGTCCTGCAACTAGATGGGCCGATGAGGTTATTGAAGAGTGCGCCTCTTTCCCATCTGGAGATCACGATGATTTGGTTGACTCCACCACTCAGGCTCTGTTGAGATTCCGTCAAGGAGGTTGGATCAGGACGACCATGGATGAATGGGACGATGAGCCGATCTACAGAAGGCCGGTTGATTATTACTAAGGGGATTACAAATGGCAGTCGAAAAACCAATGACACCATCCGAGGTTGAAGCCGAGGGGACAGAGGCTGTCGAGGTAGAGGTTATCAATCCTGAAGCGGTCTCTATATCTGACAGTGATGGCGCGATGGTTATAGACTTCTCTGGCGACGTTTCTGAGGAGATCATGGGGCCAGATCATGACGCCAATCTCGCAGAGTACATGGAAGACCCCGATCTAGATTCTCTGGCGTCTGAACTTGTTACAGATTTTGAAAGCGATAAGCAGTCCCGTCGTGATTGGGCCAGAAGCTATACCCGTGGTCTTGACCTGCTCGGAATGAAGATTGAGGAACGCACTCAGCCTTGGCAGGGTGCTGCTGGCGTGTTTCACCCTCTACTCACAGAGGCTGTTGTTCGTTTCCAAGCGCAGGCTATGGGAGAGATGTTTCCCGCATCTGGCCCTGTCCGTACAAAGATTGTTGGTCGCAAAGATGCGGATAAGGTCGAACAAGCCCAGCGCGTAGAAGAAGAGATGAATTATCTTCTGACAGAGAAGATGACTGAATACAGAGACGAAACAGAACAGATGCTTTTCCGTCTCCCTTTGGCAGGATCTGCTTTCAAGAAGGTCTACTATGATCCGCTGATGGAGCGCCCCGCTGCCATGTTTGTTCCGGCAGAGGACTTCGTTGTTTCTTACGGTGCATCTGATCTCTCTACATGCCCCCGCTACACGCATGTGATGAAAAAGAACGTCAACGAAATTGTTGAATTACAGGTTAATGGCTTTTATCGGGATATCGAACTGCCAGATCCTGAGCCAGATTATTCAGATATTCAGGAGAAGTACGATGAGATTGAGGGTGAAAGTGCAGTTATAGAAGATGATGACCGTCACACCATTCTTGAGTTTCATGTAGATCTGAATATGCCAGAGCCATTTGATGACCCAGATGGCATAGCCCGCCCGTATGTTGTCACACTAGACAAGTCGTCTAGGATCGTCCTTTCGATAAGAAGGAACTGGTATGAGGGAGATACTAAGAAGCGTAAGAGACAGCATTTCGTACACTATCGCTACTTACCGGGCCTCGGGTTTTATGGAACGGGCCTTATTCATCTTATTGGCGGTCTCGCTAAGAGCGCCACTTCTATTCTTCGCCAGCTTATTGATGCTGGCACTCTATCGAATCTCCCTGCTGGCCTCAAAGCTAGGGGTCTTCGCATTAAAGGGGATGATTCGCCTCTCATGCCGGGTGAGTTCCGCGACGTTGACGTACCGGGGGGTGCAATTAGGGATTCGATTGCATTCCTTCCTTACAAGGAGCCGTCATCAGTACTCTATCAACTGCTTGGAAATATCGTTGAAGAGGGGAGACGGGTTGGCTCCGTTGCGGATGCACAAATTGGAAACCTCAATCCACAGGCCCCGGTAGGAACAACGCTCGCTCTGATGGAGCGCAGCATGAAAGTGATGTCTGGCGTTCAGGCTAGGCTGCATGCCGCTCTGAAAAGAGAGCTTAGTCTGCTCGCCGTTGTCATCAAAGATTACATGCCATCAGAATATGCGTATGAGATGGATGGAGAATTTGATCGTCGCAAAGACTTTGATGAGAGAATCGACGTAATCCCAGTATCTGATCCAAATGCTGCTACCATGTCTCAGCGTGTGGTGCAGTATCAGGCAGCCCTTCAATTATCGCAGCAGGCACCAAACCTATACGACATGGGCAAGCTGCACAGACAGATGCTTGAGGTTCTTGGCATCAAGGATGCGGATGAGATCATCAAGCTGCCAGATGATATCAAGCCAGCAGACCCTGTTACAGAGAACATGGCGATGTTGAAGCAAGAGCCTGTCAAAGCGTTCAAGTATCAGGACCATGAGGCCCACATTCAGGTTCACTTGGCAGCAGCGCAAGATCCAAAGCTGCAAGAGATTGTTGGCCAAAGCCCGTTTGCAAGCGCAATTCAGGCCGCTATGGCAGCCCATGTTACAGAGCATGTGGCGTTCCAATATCGCAAAGAGATTGAGAAGAATCTCGGCGTTGGCATGCCAAATGAAGATAAGCCTCTGCCAGAAGATGTTGAGATTGAGCTTTCTCGTCTTGCATCTGAAGCAGCAGCAAAGCTACTAAAGCAGGATCAGGCGGAAATGGCGCAGCAACAAGCCATGAAGCAGCAGCAAGATCCACTCACCCAGATTCAGCAGCGTGAACTCGCTCTGAAAGAAGCGGAGTTTGAGCATAAGAAGCAGCTTGATATCGCTAAGTTGCAATCAGACGCTCAGGCAAAGGCCGCGAATGTTGAAGTGCAGAAGGATCGTATCGAGTCTGAAGAGAAGCGCGAAGGCGCAAGGCTCGGTGTTCAAATAGCCCAAAAGGCAGATGATGCCCGTCGAGAGGACATTAGGGACGGCATAGATCTTGGGCGTGAAATAGCTAGGGAGATAATGGACGGAAATGAATGAGCTTGAAGCCGTCAGGCAGAAGATCAGGGAGTACATGAACCACATTGCAGATCACATGGCTGGCGGGGGTTGTGAGGACTACGAGTCCTACATGCGGCTTGTTGGCAAGGTAGAAGCACTTGCCTTAGTGGAAAGAGATGTATTAGATTTGGAAAAACTTCTACAAGAGGACTAATACGGCAACGCCGCAAGGTACTGTGAACCTCAATCACTGCAAGGAAGACAGATGTATTCTGAAGTCAAAGAAGTCGATCAGAAAGTCGCAATCAAAATACCAGAGCCTTCGGGCTTTAAACTCTTGATCAAGCCCTTAGAGGTAAAAGAGAAAACGGATACTGGCGTTTATATGCCAGACTCTCTCAAATCAGCAGAGCAGACGGCATCAGTTATTGGCTTTGTGGTCAAGGCTGGTCCTGACGCCTACATGGACAAAGATAAGTTTCCAACTGGCCCATATTGCCAAGAAGGAGACTTCGTTATCTTTAGATCCTATTCAGGCACCCGCTTCAAGATTGATAAGCAGGAGTTTCGTTTGATCAATGACGACACTGTAGAGGCAGTTGTCGATGACCCGAGAGGATACACAAGAGCATGAGTACCAACCCAGCAGAAAAGTTTGATGAACTGCCCAAAGAGAACGAGGTAGAGGTCGTTGAGTCTGACGAACTGGAGATCGATATTGTTGATGATACTCCAGTAGAGGATCGTGATCGTCCCAAGAGGAAGGCTGAAAAAGAGCCTGAAGCAAGCGATGATGATGAGATTTCCAGCTATGGAGAGAATGTTCAGAAGCGCATTAAGCAGATCAAATATGAGTATCACGAGGAGCGCAGGGCAAAAGAAGAGGCCCAGCGTGTCCGTGAGGAAGCTGTTTCATACGCTCAGAAACTACAGGAAGAGAACAACAGACTCCGTAAAACCCTAGATGATGGCGAAAACACTTTAGTTGAGCAGGCAAAGGGACGTTTAGAGGCTCAGATCAACAATGCGAAAGCTGCCTACAAAGAGGCTTACGAGACAGGCGATCCTGACAAACTCATAGATGCTCAAGAAAATTTAACCAAACTTCAGACCGAAAAGATCAGGGTTGACTCCTACAAGCCGCAGAAAAGAGAGCAGGAAACCTCAGTCCAACCTGCACAACAGGCTCAGGAACAACAGCCTAAAGTACAGATAGATAGCCGCACCAAACAGTGGGCGTCTGAGAACGAGTGGTTCGGTCAGGATGAAGAGATGACCGGGTTTGCTTTTGGCGTTCACGAGCGGTTAAAGAAAAGCGGTATTGATCCGGCAAACCCAGAAAGGGTAGAAGAGTATTATAGCGCAGTCGATGAGGCTATGCGCAAAAGGTTTCCAGACAAGTTTGACGAGGTAGAAGTTGAGGAAGCACCGCCCCGTCAGACTGGTAACGTGGTTGCCCCCGCTAACAGGAGTGCAAAAAAACCACGCAGAGTGCA
>NZLH01000279.1 GCA_002694155.1 Pusillimonas sp.
AGGGAGCTCTCCGAGGCCGAACCAAAGGATAAGGATGGGAACCACAGCCACTTTTGGAACTGAATTAAAACCCACCAATACCGGGTAGATGGCGGCGTACAGGTTTTTATTCCAACCAACGGCAATACCCAGCAGTAGCCCGCCACCAGTAGCCAGCAGAAAGCCTACCAGCGTTGTCCAGAGTGTGACCCAGGAGTTTTCGATAATGGGGACACGGTATTGCCATAACGCCGCAAAAATTTCAGTTGGCGCCGGCAAAATTGTAAGCGGGATATTAAACGCCCGGCAAATAATTTCCCAAATTACGAACAACACGATTGTGAAAAGCGTGGGTGGCACCGTGTTGCGGAACAAGTCTTCGCGTCGCATTAGTGTTTCCCCCCAATCATGGATCGTAATTCATGGACAACGTCCTGGAATTCCTGTGTGTAAGTCACTTCCAGATCGCGCGGACGCGGAAGTGTAATTTCACACTTTTTCACGATTTTGCCTGGGCGGTTCGACATAACGTAAACCGTGTCGGCCAGGAAAACGGCTTCGCGAAGGTCGTGCGTAACCAGCATAACGGTGACTTTGCGGTCTTGCTGAATATCGCGCAAAGCGCACCAAAGCTCTTCGCGGGTGAACGCATCTAGCGCGCCGAAGGGCTCGTCGAGCATAAGAATTTCTGGCTCGTGGATTAGGGCGCGACAAATAGAAGCCCTTTGTTGCATGCCGCCCGATAGCTCCCATGGAAACTTTTCGGTAAAGCCCGTTAGCCCAACCGAGTTAAGCAAATTGACGGCTTTTTCTTTGAACTCGGCGCGCTTTGATGACACCTGGTTACGGTACGGTTTCACAATTTCCAGCGGTAGCAGGATGTTGTCGACGCAATTGCGCCAGGGCAACAGGTTGCTTGCCTGAAATGCCATGCCTACCGATTTCAGTGGCCCGTTTACAGGCTTACCTTCTACTGCCAGCTTGCCAGTTAGGGGCGGGTGCAAGCCCGAAATAAGCTTCATTAAAGAGCTTTTGCCGCAACCCGAAGGCCCCACAACTGCAATGAACTCCCCCTTTCTAATTGATAAAGTGACATCTTCAATGGCCTTGACGGACTCGTCGCCCTTGCCATAGGCCATTGAGATGTTCTCAAGTTCGACCAGTGTTTCGGTCATGTACTACTCCTTCTTAATACTTGTTATTTATTGTTGTTCTGTTTTCACTTAACCATGCGCTCTTCTTTCGGCGGCAGGTACTCGGCCGTGAAGACTTCTTCAGTGGTGGGTTTATTGGTGTAGTCGAAAGTTAGGCCAATTTGATCGATGGCTTTATCCATACGTGCTTTATCAATAGCGCCCAGGCCGTTCTTTTCTACATCGGGTGTGACGAAGTTGCGCTCTAGCGCCATTTTCAGGCGTTGCAGCTCGACGTCGCGGTTGGCAATGGCGTTGCGCTTCATAAGCGAATCGATGGACGCTTCGGGGTCTTTAATGGTGTCTTGGATGCCTTTAATGGTTGCGCGCAAGAAGCCTTTAACGGCGTCGGGATTTTCTTTGGCAAATTCCGGGTTGGCCATAATGGCGTTACCGTAAAGGTCGACCCCATAGTCGGCTAACAGCATTACCACGATATCTTCGTCTTTCACGCCATTTGCTTTCAGGTTCATGAAGGATGAGAACCAGAAACCGGTAATTGCGTCAACATCGCCCTTGGCAAGCATAGGTTCACGCACTGGGAAACCGATGTTTTCGATTTTTACCTTGGAGGCGTCGATACCGTTGGCATCAACGAAAATTGGCCATTGTGCGTATGCGCCGTCGGGTGCCGGTGCACCAAGCACTTTGCCTTCCAGGTCTTTAGGCTTGGTAATGCCTTTATCTTTCAGGGTAACGATGGAAAACGCAGGTGCGTCGTACACCATCATGACTGCTTTAACAGGTGGGTTTTCTGGGTTGTCGCGATATTTAATAAGCGAGTTGATATCGGCAAAACCCATTTGATAAGTACTGGTTGCTACGCGGTTAATTGGTTCTACCGAGCTTGCGCCAGGGTCGATCGTGACGTCGAGGCCTTCCGCCTTATAGTAGCCTTTGTCGATGGCTACAAAAAACGGTGTAGCTGGCCCTTCGAATCGCCAGTCGAGGGCGAAACGGATATCGGTTTCAGCGAACGCAGCGCTGGAGCTTAGGGCAATGAGTGCAGATGCAATAAAACGGCTTAAACGCATACTTCTCTCCGGTAGTTAACGAATTGATAGTTTTGATTCCTCTCAATAGTATTCAAAACTATCACGCAATGCTTCTTGGTAGTTTCCCCCATTAGGCTTAAAAGTCAGTAAATATGCGGGTTTCGAGTCGAAAATTTTTAAGCATAAATAATAATTTTCAGTCTGCGAGGGTGTCTGTCTGACAGCTTGGAACAAACTCTGTCAGACAAAATGTGCAATGCAACATATTTGAATGGGTCTGAAGGGAAAACTGTGGGCCAGGAATATTGAAAATTACCGCCTGCGGGTCTTGGCCCAGTGCGGTTGGAATGGTGTCCAACTTTTGAGGTGCAGTTCATTTATGGGGTAGAGCCCCCGTTAATGGCGGAGAGCCTAGAGCCTAGAGCCCCAATGCGTATCCCCCGATAATGGCGGAGAACCGAAATGCAAAAAGGGTTTGTATGAAAATCATACAAACCCTTTGTTGGTAATGATGGTCGGGGCGGCGGGATTCGAACTCGCGACCCTCTGGTCCCAAACCAGATGCGCTACCAGGCTGCGCTACGCCCCGAAAAGAATGCGATTATGACATACTCCTTGCGACTTGTCATTTCGAATTGACATTAGCGCTGAAAAGAGCGTTTTAGTTTGCGGTGGGCCTTTAGGATTAACCTATTTGGCAAGTACGTTAATAGCCGGCGCGAACCTGCAAGTGGGGAAGTGTATAAGCCTGTTCACGATAAGCCCAGTCGGGCCATAACACATGGGCCAAGGCTTCTTGCGCCAATGCTTCCTGAACGGTTTCCGTAACATACGTATCGGGTGCCTGGTAGGTAAACTGGCGTGCGGGTCGGTGCGGCTCAAGTACCAATAACTGGTTGCCCTTTAAATATCCATAGTTGTCGGAAAATTGCATCATGGCTCGGCCACCGCTGGCCGGGTTTGTCAGGTCATGTCCTATCATGGGGTGGGCTGATGAAAGGCCCGCTAAAGACAGCAGGGTGGGGGCAAGGTCGATCTGGCTGATGATGCGCGAGTCGTTGTGCGGTTGTACTGTGTGGCCCAGGAATAGTGCCGGGATATGAAAATGTTTTAAAGGAATTAACTGTTCCCCGCCAACTCTTGCATCGTGGTCGGCTACGATCAGGAACAGAGTGTCTTCCCAGTATGGGCTTTCTTTCGCCTTGGTAAAGAACTCGCCCAGCGCCCAATCGGCATAGCGCACCGTGTTCTCAACGGTAGCGGGGTCGCCTTCCACTTGGATACGGCCGGCCGGATACTCCCAGGGAGAATGATTGCTGACCGTAAATGCCAAAGTGAAGCTGGGCGTGTCCGATTGCTGGCTTAGCAGATCATGCACTTTATTGAACATGTCTTCATCGGAAGCCCCCCAGGTACCAATGAAGGCAGGGTTGTTAAAGCTGTTGCGCTCGTGCAGCGAGTCGAAACCGTTGCCCAGGAAAAAGCTTTTCATGTTGTCGAAATGCGCCTCCCCACCATAAACAAACTGGGATTGATAGCCGAATTGTTTGAGTAGTTGGGCTAGCGTAAAAAAGCGACTTTGCGCGCCGGGTAGCCTGAGTGCCGCGTCTGACAGTGTAGGAGGGAACCCTGCTGAAATGGCCTCTAACCCGCGAACAGAGCGGGTGCCGGTAGCGTAGGCTTTAGTGAAATTCCAGGCTTCACCGGCAAGTAAGTCGATATTCGGGGTAAGTCTTTGTCCGCCCAGGTTGGCAACATACTGCGCCCCCAGGCTTTCTTCCACAATAATGACAATATTCTTAAGCCGCTTTGGCTGCGGGTTGTGCGCTGTGTGCGTGTGCAGTGTGGGAATACCTGGGGTTGCCGTTGTTGTGTCAATATGAGCACTTTCTCGCACCACTTTAATGATGGTTTGCGGGTCGAGCTCGCCATACACATCAGCCGCCGAACGTTCATTTTTTTTGCTGTAAATGGCGTAAATGACGTTATACAGCGAGTTCAATGGAAGGGTGTTAAGTAAGCTATCGCCACAATAGGCGACCGTTGAAGGGTTAATTGGGCGATGGCGTAGCGTTCCTCGAATGGCCAAAAAAATAAGACCGGCCGACACAACTGTAAGTAGTAAGGCCCCCCATACAGGCAGTGGAAGACCCGGCGTAGCGTGACCAAACAACAGGTTTCCACACCAGCCTAGCATTGCTAAAAGTACAAGCGCGCCAACAATAACGCCTTTATAGCCTTTCCAAAGCATGCCAAAAACCTCTTTCGGGTGCTCCAGGTACTCAACAAACAGGCGGTTGGGGCGAGTATCGTATTCAACAACGAATTGTGGCGTGGCCAATTCCAGAAAGCCCAGCAATAGCCACGATAGCTGGTACCACCATTCTGCTATTTCAAGCGTTAACGTGGTGTCGTTAAACCAAAAAGAAGCTAATAACGGTATGCCTGCCAAGATGGCGATTTGATGGGCATCAATGCGTAACCCGCCCAGTAGAATGGGTCGCAGGCCGCCCGCTTTTTGAACACGTCGCCATTGCCAGCCAGACAGCAGCAGGCGGCTGGCGGTAAGCAGCGCAAAGCTGGCCAGAATAAATACAAATGTTAATTGGAGCATGGAAGAATAAGGACGCAGCGAGGTTGTGACGTGGCGTAATATATAGTAGGAGGGCGTGTAAGTGAAGTGCCACCTTAACATTAGTTTGTGGTTTTGTAATTAATTGATTTTTAGGTTGAAAAATGGCTGAACAGAATGATTCGCAAATGTCTGCCGACACGCTTGTCGCGCGCTATGATTTTTCTGAGCAAGTGGGGCACTTGTTGCGGCGGGCCTACCAGCGTCACATTGCGCTTTTTCAACAAATTATTCCGGATACGCAGTTAACTGCCGCCCAGTTTGTTGTGCTGTGTGCGGTGAAAGATTGCGGGGCGTGTTCGCTAAGCGAAATTGTTAAGCTTACGGCTATTGACCAGGCGACGGTGCGTGGTGTTATAGATCGGTTAAAAGCGCGCAAGCTTATTGCCGTGCGACACGACGATGCAGACCGTCGCAAAGTGCTGGTTTCTCTTACTGCCTCTGGTACGGAGCTGGTTGGCACTATGGTGCCATTTGCGTTCGAAATTACCGAGAAAACATTCAACGGATTCAATCCGGCAGAACGGCTTGCATTGATCTATCTTTTAAACAAAATGTGTGAAACCGACGGCCTTGACGAGTGACTGCGCGTAATTTTTTTGCTAGATGGCTTTCGGTTTTTTAGAGTGTATACGCTCTATTTGAGTCTTTAATTTATTGAGTGCTCACTCTATTATTACTAGGGATTTTAGGGGGTGAGACGCTTTCTGCTCAGGTACTTAAGGGTAAAAATGATTGTTTATAAATCAAGGGTTTATCCCTAGTGCTTCCTGTCTTTACGTCGTAAATTTCGATGTGTACACTTTAAAAGCGTGCTCGATTCTAGCAACAGCACGGTTTAGGTGTATTTCGTTATTGTTACCAAAAACGTGCGTAAAACAGGAAATCTGATATGAAAGGCATGAAATTTTATTCTTCACTCATGGCGTTAACCTTGGGTGCGGCGGTTTCTACCGGCGCAGTTGCCGAGGATGTCATTAAAATTGGCGAATTAAATAGTTATAAAACCCAGCCCGCGTTCCTTGGCCCATACAAGAACGGCATGGAGCTGGCAATTGAGCAAATTAACGAGGCTGGCGGCCTGAACGGCAAACAGGTCGAGCTGGTTATTAAAGACGATAATTCCACTACCGGCGATGCCGTTCGTGTTGCCGAAGAACTGGTGTCTCGTGACCAGGTAGATGTTCTTACCGGCACCTTCCTCTCACATATTGGTTTGGCCGTAACCGACTTTGCCAAACAGAAAAAGGCGTTCTTCCTGGCCAGTGAGCCGTTAACCGACAAAATCGTTTGGGAGAACGGTAACCGTTACACCTTCCGCTTGCGCCCATCTACGTATATGCAGGTCGCGGCTTTGGTTCCTGAAGCTGTAAAAATGAATAAGAAGCGTTGGGGGCTGGTGTATCCAAACTATGAATATGGTCAGTCGGCAGCAGCAACGTTCAAGAAGCTCATGAAAGAAGCCCAACCCGACGTTGAATTTGTTGCAGAGCAGGCCTCACCGCTGGGTAAAGTAGATGCTGGCAGTGTTGTTCAGGCGTTGTCTGATGCCGATGTAGAAGCGGTGTTTAATGTGCTGTTTGCTGCCGACCTGGCCAAGTTCGTGCGCGCTGGTTCGCAACGTAATTTCTTTGACGACAAGCCGGTAATTAGCCTTCTAACGGGCGAGCCCGAGTACCTTGACCCGTTAGGTAATGAAACCCCCGAGGGTTGGGTGGTAACCGGCTACCCATGGTATGCAATTGATACGCCCGAGCATAAAGCTTTCCTGGATGCATACCAAGAGAAGTTTGATGATTATCCACGTTTGGGCAGCATCGTCGGTTATTCGGCCATCATTTCATTAGCTGAGGGTATCAAAAAAGCCGGGTCCACCGAGACTGAGGACATGATCAAGGCGTTTCGCGGGCTTGAACTGATGTCGCCGTTTGGCCCCATCGAGTATCGCGCTTCTGATCACCAGTCCACCATGGGTGCGTATGTTGGCAAGTTGGCCAAGAAAGATGGCAAAGGCATTATGACTGACATCGTTTATGTAGACGGTAAAGACGTGTTGCCACCTGCTGAAGAGGTGAAGGCATTGCGACCGGCCTCTGCTTCCGAGTAACGTTATGAAGTTTGCCTCTGTCACCCATGGGGGTGGCAGAGGCTTTAATTTTTGGATATCAGTCAAATGGACTTGTCGGGCTTTATTGTTCAAATTTTGAACGGTTTTGCGGAGGCTTCGTCGCTGTTTTTGGTTGCAGCCGGCCTTTCCTTAATTTTTGGTGTCACGCGCATTGTTAACTTTGCTCATGGCTCTTTATATATGCTGGGCATTTATGTGGCCTACAGCATTGTGCAAGAGTTCGGCAACAGTGCGTTCGGTTTCTGGTTCAGTTTATTGCTTGCTGCGCTGGCTATTGGTGCATTGGGCGCTTTGGTTGAAATTGTTCTGTTGAGGCGCATTTATCGCGCGCCGGAACTGTTTCAGTTATTGGCAACGTTTGCCTTGGTGTTAATTTTCCGCGACGCGGCGCTGTTCATTTGGGGGCCACAAGACTTGCTTGGCCCGATTGCGCCCGGGCTTAATGGCTCTATCAAGATATTGGGCCACTATTTCCCTAAGTATGATCTGGTGCTAATTTTTATTGGCCCCGCTGTTTTGGGCTTGTTGTGGTTATTGCTTACACGCACACGCTGGGGCACTTTGGTGCGCGCAGCAACTCAAGACCGCGAAATGTTGGGTGCGCTGGGTGTAAATCAGGCTTGGTTGTTCACCGCGGTTTTTGCGCTGGGGGCGTTTTTGGCGGCCTTGGGCGGCGCGGTTCAGATTCCACGCTTGCCGGCCAACCTAACCCTTGACTTGGGTGTCATTGGCGACGCTTTTGTAATTGTTGTTGTTGGGGGCATGGGCTCTATTCCCGGTGCCTATGTGGCGGCCCTAATTATTGCCGAACTGAAAGCCATGTGCATTGCCTTGGGCACGGTTTCATTGTTTGGTATTACGTTCGACTTCCCGCGCCTTACGCTGGTTGTCGAGTTTCTGTTTATGGCCTTAGTGTTGGTGTTCCGGCCTTGGGGTTTATTTGGCACGGTGGCGTCGGTTAGCCGAAATTCCGCACCCGTTGAGGCGCCATACCGGCCAGCAACCGCTCCTTTTAAATGGTTTATTGCTGCTGTCATCGCTGCAATTGCGGCGTTGCCGCTGTTTTCTGGCTGGTTTCCGTATGCACCAGTACTCGCGCTCGACATTATGGTGGCTGCGTTGTTTGCCCTTAGTTTGCATTTCATTATGGGGCCGGGCGGCATGCATTCGTTTGGCCATGCTGCGTACTATGGCTTGGGGGCATACGGTGCGGCACTATTACTGAAGTCGGCGGCGTTCTCGATGGGCTGGTCTATGGCAATTGCGCCAATTATTGCCGGCTTCGGTGCGCTGGTTTTTGGTTGGTTCTGCGTTCGTTTGGCGGGCGTTTACCTGGCCATGCTTACGTTGGCGTTTGGGCAAATTGTCTGGTCAGTTATTTATCAGTGGGACAGTTTCACCGGAGGTTCTAATGGCATGATTGGTATTTGGCCCGCAGAATGGTTGTCTGGCCATGCATACTATTACTTCGCATTCGCCATTGTTGTCATCTCGGCCATTGTGCTGCGTCGTTTGCTTTTCTCGCCGTTCGGTTATGCATTGCGGGCTGCGCGCGATTCCGGCCTGCGCGCCGACGCATTAGGTATCGATGTAAAGCGTGTTCAGCTTGTAGCGTTTGTTATTGCCGGTATTTTTGCTGGTTTGGCCGGTGTGCTGTATGTGTTTTCGAAGGGTAGTGCGTCTCCGGAAATTATCTGGGTAGGCAAATCGGTTGATGGTTTGGTAATGGTCTTGCTTGGGGGTATTCAAACCCTGGTTGGCCCAATTGTGGGTGCGGCAACATTCCAGTTCCTGCAAGACTATTTTATGGGCATAACCGATTATTGGCTGGCCTTGTTTGGTGGCGTTATTCTCTTGATTGTGTTGGCTTTCCCGCAAGGGGTGGCCGGGTATTTCAAGGAGTTTTTCGATTATCGAGCGGCCAAGCGTGCACAAGCGTTAGCTGCTGCTAAGGAGTAACCGCCATGAGTTTATTAGTTGTAAAAGATCTGAAGAAAGCCTTTGGCGGAAATATTGCAGTTGATGGCGTTAGCTTTGAACTAAAAGCAGGCGAGCTACTGGCACTAATTGGCCCGAACGGCGCGGGTAAAACCACCACCTTCAATATGGTGAATGGGCAATTGCCCGCAACAGCTGGCTCCATTAAGTTGAATGGTAAAGAGCTGGTTGGGAGGCCGCCACGTCAAATTGCCCACATGGGCGTGGGGCGTACGTTCCAAATTGCAGCAACCTTTGCTTCGTTAACGGTTATTGAGAACGTGCAAATGGCCATTTTGGCGCACGAGCGGAAAATTTATTCGTTCTGGAAGCCTGCAGCATCGTACTACCGTGAAAAAGCCATGTCGTTGTTAGAGCAGGTTGGTATGGATAGTCAGGCCGAACGACCTTGCAGTGAACTGGCTTATGGCGATGTAAAACGGGTAGAGCTGGCGATTGGTTTGGCGAATGACCCGGTGTTATTGCTAATGGACGAACCTACTGCCGGGATGGCACCGAAGGAACGTA
>NZLH01000280.1 GCA_002694155.1 Pusillimonas sp.
AAGCGCTGTAGGCTACGTTACCCCGCAACGCAGCAGTTTCTGCCTGGAACGGGTGGACAGAGCCAACCATACGCACATTGATGCGTTGCGCCGAATACTCTCGCTTGACCGGATCAATTCTTACTGCCGCTTGCCCTTGAACCTGCGCATCGGTGACAGGCTGGCTGCCTTGCAAACGCCCACTTAAGGAAACATCGAACGGTTGATCGAAGGTGATGCGCCCGGTATTTAACTGAACCCCCACAACACGAACGTCATAACCCTTTTTCGCATCAAAGTAATGCACCTCGCTATTACGAAGCTCAAGTCCGGCAATATCAATTTGCAAATCGGTGCGCGCGTCGGGTACGCCTGGCTTAATGTCGGCTGCCTGTGCTTCCGCTATACCCAGCGGCTTGGCTGGTGGCGCCAGAATCTCGGTTGCTTGCGCTACGGCTTCTTCTGAACCAGTGGCATTTAAGAGATCATCGAAGTTGAACTCGCCTTCAGATGAGCGCTTAAGCCACGCTTTCAAGCCATCGAGCGCAATGTGATCGACCACAAGCCGGTTGGACACCAGCGGCCAAATCGCAACGGCTATACGGGCATGATCGATTGAGGCAAATACGGTATCACTATTGGGTTCAGAAAGCGCAATATCGTTTAACGTAAGCCCAAGGCGCGGAAAGACAGACAATGCGATATCGCCCTGAATACTTAACGTGCGTTGGTAACGCTGGAAAACCTCGTCTTGAACCCGGGTTTTGTAGGAGTTTGGATCGAATGTCAGTAAAAATACAGCAATGCCCAGCAGCGCCAGGAAAAAAACTGCAACCAACCCAATTAATACCCGCTTAATCCAAACTTTCATGAAATGCCTTTGACGCCGGCCTGGCCGTGCCATTTGTTTTAGCCACCATATACAATGCTAACCCAAGTGCAAACTGGTTTCTTAATTGTTGCAATGGTTTACATCGGGATCACACGCAATTGTGCACAGAACCCGTTTCATATGCAAAACGCGTATCAGGTGCCATTATCTTATAAAGTACAAATTCGGTCACGCCTGCTATAAACCCGAATGATTTGCTATGCTTGGGTTCGCTTTTTCAAACAAACAAAACGTACTTGAAACCGCTTCTTTTACGAGACAACTATCATGAAACTTGAAACGCTTGCCGTACATGCCGGCTTCCAGCCCGACCCTACTACAAAAGCCGTCGCGGTACCCATTTATCAAACTACCTCTTACGCGTTCGACAATACTCAGCATGGTGCCGACCTGTTCGATTTGAAGGTACCGGGTAATATTTACACGCGTATTATGAACCCGACCAACGGTGTTCTAGAAGAGCGTGTTGCCGCTATGGAAGGCGGTGTAGCAGCCCTTGCCGTTGCGTCAGGCATGGCAGCCATTACCTATGCTATTCAAACTATTGCCCAGGCCGGCGACAATATTGTTTCCGTAAGCAAACTGTATGGGGGCACTTACAATCTGTTCGCCCACACTTTTCCGCGCCAGGGCATCACAGTTAAGTTTGCGCCCCATAACGACGTTGCTGCGCTTGAGGCCTTAATTGACGACAACACCAAAGCCGTATTCTGCGAAACCATTGGCAACCCGGCTGGTAATATTGTTGATATTGAAGCGTTGGCGGAAGCGGCGCATCGTCACGGCGTCCCGCTTATTGTAGACAACACCGTCGCATCTCCGGCATTATGTCGCCCAATTGAGCACGGTGCCGATATTGTGGTTCACGCGCTTACCAAATACATGGGCGGGCATGGCACCACCATCGCGGGATGCGTTGTCGACTCAGGAAAATTCCCTTGGGCCGAACATAAAGCCCGGTTCCCAATGCTAAATGAACCAGACCCTTCCTATCACGGTGTTGTTTACACTGAAGCGTTTGGTCCCGCTGCATTTATTGGCCGTTGCCGTGTAGTGCCCCTGCGCAATACCGGTGCAGCCTTGTCGCCCTTCAATGCCTTCCTGATTCTCCAGGGCATTGAAACGTTAACGCTACGCATGGAGCGTCACAACGAGAATGCGCTTAAAGTGGCTAATTTCTTGAAAGAGCACCCTCAAGTATCGTGGGTTAATTACGGTGGGTTGCCCGATCACCCCGAGCATGATCTGGCCAAAAAGTATTTCGGCGGGTTGCCAGCCAGTATTATGTCGTTCGGCATCAAAGGGGGCCACGCAGCAGGCGCACGCTTTATCGATGCATTAAACCTAATTCTGCGTTTGGTTAACATTGGTGATGCCAAATCGCTGGCCTGCCATCCCGCTTCTACTACGCATCGGCAATTAGGGCCCGATGAACTGAAGTCGGCAGGTGTGACCGAAGACATGATTCGATTATCAATTGGCATCGAACATATCGACGACATCCTTGACGACATTCGACAAGCACTGGACGCGGCCAAGGCCTAAATTTCTATTTCCGGAAAAACCAAATTGCCTGGTGGTGGCTGCCTAATAAGGCCTAGCGCCACCAGGCCAGATAGCGCGGCGCCACAGCCTCTAGTGGCGTAGGAATAATGTCGAGCGCGGGCGGCATGGGCGTGGCACTGACGTTATCAACCTTCAAAGACTCCAGATTATCGCGCGACATCAAGGGCTGTCCGGGCAGCTTCTCTAGGAAGAGGGCTTGCGCGTAACCTAACCCCGTGGGCAGACCAATTACACGTCGCGGATGACCTCCCCAACGCGCGGCGCGTTCAACCAGTTCGGCCAAGGTATAAACCTCGGGCCCAGCCAGGTCATAGATTTGACCAAAATGCTGAGTTTTGCCCATTACCTCGTAAAGTGCCTTAACCACATCGCCCACATATACGGGCTGCAATCGCGACTGCGCACCTGCAATAAAAAGTACAGGCAAACAACGCGCCAACTGCGCAAACAAATTCAGAAATCGATCGTCAGGCCCAAAAACCACAGAAGGGCGGAAAATTGTCCACTTGGAATTATTCGCGCTATGAAAAACATTCTGAATACGCGACTCCCCCTCTGCTTTGGAGCGCAAGTACGCACTAGGCGCTTGTGCAGACACGCCCAAAGCACTTACGTGAATAAAATGCGTTACATCATACTGGCAACATAATCGCGCCAGCATTTCCGGCAATTGCACATGCGCTTTATCGAAATCGGCCCCCCAAGGGGATCCGTTGCGGCTATGCAAAATACCCACCAAATTAACCACAACGTCAGCTCTTTTTACCAGCGGCGCCAGCGCCTCTTCCTGGTGCGCGTCAATTTGGTGCAAAGTGACTGTAGGCAAAGGCAAAAGCGCTCGACCATTCGCATAGCGTCGTGTGGGAACTGAAACAAAATACCCTTCAGCAACCAGATGAGCAACCAAGTGGCGACCGATAAAGCCGCTGCCCCCTACCACTAATATTTGCATAAGCCTTCTCCTTTACACGCGTATCTTAATTAGCATGCAGCGCCAACGACTGCTTGCGTAACTGTCGCGGTGTAACACCATAATAATTGCGAAACGCGGTAGAAAAATGTGCTTGAGTTGAAAAACCGGTACGTGCCGCAATTTCACCAATAGACAGCGCACAGCCATGTGCGGTTGTTAGCAATACGTGCGCTTTGGCAAATCGGCGCGCCCAAATATCGTCGGCCAGCGTTGTACCAAACTGTGCGAACAAGCGCTCTAGCGAGCGAAGCGATACACCCATGAAAGCGGCCAACTCGTCGCGACTGAATTGCGGATCGGCAGCCCGCTCGGTAATAAAAGCCTTGGCACGAAGATAACGTAACTGTGCTGTTGCAGCGCGACTTCTAACCGGCGTTGTGCCCAAGGCACGACCAATAAGTGATTGAATACTGCCAACCACGCAATCAGCTCGGCGCTGCTCGGGCAACTGCACAAAACTTGACACAATATTTGCGAAAGAAGCCATATCGTAACGGTCTAGTCGCTGGTTTTTGCCGACATATACCGGGCCTGCTAGCCGTGGCCATTCGTTACACCCCGGCGAATTCACATTTAAATCGACCAAAATTTGCCGCATTGGTTGTGAAAACCCAAACAAATAAGGTTGATCTGTTGAGTACAGCACTACTTCTCCGGGTTTCAGCCAAACCTGTTTTCCTGCCTGAAGAAAGTACCCTTGCCCCTCGACCAATAAACTGGCGAACAGCGACGTTTTGGGCAAACGCCGAACCATCGACTGACTACGCTCGATTTCATGTGCAGAGCCGCTAATGTCACTTAGACGCAAAGCGCCCAAGTCGTAGTTACGCTCTTGCGCCTGCAGTGGAACACCGTTCAGCTCTCGACACCGCAAACCGACAAGTTCGGCCGCATTGTGCGCCTCCCAGTAGGGTATTCGATGCGCAGGATCTATCGAATCGGTGCAGGCTTCGATGATTGAAACATACCGATGGGGTTGCGCATTACTCGAGCTTTGTTTCAGTGGCATAAAAAGTGTCGCCCTGAGAAAAAACAAACACGTTGGTTCTTTCTAGAATGGCTAAGCATAGCACTGGTTTTATTATTAAAGGAGACTTGCAATGAGCGAATCAAAAGGGAACGAGTTCTGGCGCGCCATCCCCGCCATCAAAGATGTATTCAAGCCCGACGCAAAACCCGAGGCTTATATTTCCAACGCGCCTACCGACGACATGCAGTACTACGTACCCTTTAGCGAAACCGTCTGTTCACGCCCTCTTTGGATATCCCCCTCGGAAAACAAATGGGCTGATATCCTGCGCGCTGATGCCCCCGGCATGGTTAATCGGCACTACCACCCTCACGAGGTGTTTGCATACACCATCTCGGGGAAATGGAGCTACCTGGAGCACGACTGGGTAGCCACTGCGGGCGATTTCGTTTACGAAACGCCCGGAGAGGGCCACACACTGGTGGCGCACGAGCATGAAGACCCAATGCGTGTTTTCTTCATCGTGAAAGGCCCGCTCATCTGGCTGGATGAAGAAGGCAATTCTGAAGGCTACTTCGATGTTCATGACTATATTGCCATGTGCCGTGAACATTACGAAAAAGTAGGTATCGGAGCAGACTACGTGAATAGCCTGTTCCGTTAAAAAAGTATCGAGCCTTACAGGGAGACTGCCACCGGAATGACGCGTGGGGTCGCCCTGCCCGCCTCGAGGTCGGCCTGTAGCTCGGCCGCCCGGCGCTTTGTCTGCTCGATATTCTGCGACTTAACATGCTCGTAGCCCCGAATGCCATCGGGCAGCGCACACAGCGCTTTAACTGTTCCCAGGTTGGTTGCCGACAACTTAGGTAAAACACGATCCAGCAGCGACTCGTACCAATCTACCAGTTCGCGCTCCTCTCGACGCACTTTCAGATAACCAAACGGGTCAAGTGGCGAACCGCGTAGCGTTTTCCCTTTAGCTAACAAAGATAAAACAGGACGTATCCACGGCCCCAACGCCACCTTGCGGTTAAGCCCAAACCAGCGCATAAACGGAGGCTGGAGGTTGAATTTCAAACGCACGGGCCCGGTGAACATTTCTTCTACTCGAGTTTTAAATGTTTCCTGGGTCAACAATCGCGCAACTTCATACTCATCTTTATAGGCCATTAATTTATATAAGTTGCGTGCAACCGTTTCGGTCAGGCCGGCGTCGAACTTTTCGGCGTTGGCATTTTGCTCAAGCTCCAACACCTGCTTCACTCGAGTGACATAACGCTGGGCATACCGCTCGCTTTGATATTCGATAAGGTCTGCAACACGCAAGCGAATCAATGCCTGCAATTGGGCTTTTTCCTGGCCCAAACCAAGCTGTGAGACCAGGCGGTCGACGCGACTATCGTCAAGACCTCGGCGCGCTCGTTCGGCCACTCTGTCGGCATTAACGGTATAGGGCCGATACAGCATATCCGTTAAACGGTCCGGATCACACTGAGACATGCGTCCTGCACGAAACGCCAATAGATTCACTTCAATTTGACGTCCATTCATACGAATGGCGGTTTCAATATTACGTGCCGAAATTGGCAATAAACCGGCTTGGTAAGCGGCCCCAATGGTGACCATGTTCGTCATCACATAATCACCAAACAACCCTTCTGCAATGCGGCGCGCGTCTACCACAACAACGGGCTTGCCTTCTGTTGCTTGTGATATTGTCCCCACCATATCGTCTTTGGGCAGAACAATACGGGGGTCGCGAATCATATCGGCACTGGGCATAACGTCGGAATTAACAACCGCTTGCGTAAGCCCTGACTTAGTACAAGCCAAATTGTTTTTATCAACGGCGGCCAGCAAATCAAGCGCCAAATAAAGATTTGCCTTACCAAACCCTACGCGGTTGGAAATCACCGGCCGCCCTGGCGCTGAAATAATCAAACTAGATAGAACAGCACCCCATTTCTGGGCGGCACCGGTTTGGTCGTAACTCTTGACCTCGCTGCCATCAAGCGTGGCTGCTTGAGCCAAAATAGCATTTGCCGTAATAACGCCCGTTCCGCCCAAACCCGGAACATAAACGTTATAGGGTGTGGTGATGTCGGGCAAAACAGGATCTGGTAGGGTGGAGGCATCGATTTCCTGCAGAGGGGGTTTACGCAAGCGCGTTCCCTCGCTTACCTCGACCGTGACAAAAGACGGACACTCCCCTTTTATACAGGCCTGATCTTGATTACAGGACGACTGATGAATCTGGGTTTTGGCACCGAATTCGGTATCAACCTTTTGCAGCGACATGCAATTGGCAACCTGACCGCAATCACCACAGTTTTCGCAAACATCCTCGTTAACCACTGTGTACTTCGCAGGCGGGGGTAGCTTGCCACGCTTCTGACGGCGTCGACGCTCGTTGGCGCACTCCCCGTCGTAAATCAACACCGTCGTGCCTTCGATCGCGGACAATTCGATTAAAGAAGGTTCAAGGTCGGGCACCGTGCGCAGAGACACTTTCTGCGGCATGGTTTTACCTTTGTAGCGTTCGGGCTCTTTGGCAATAATGACAATTTTCTTCACCCCCTCCAGCGACAAATGCTGCACCAGGTCGTAAACAGAAGGTGACCCTACGGACTCTTGCCCACCGGTATTGGCAATGACGCCATTGAACATGATTTTGAACGTAATATTCACACCGGCTGTTACAGCAAACCGAATATTCATGTAGCTGGAGTGCATGAGCGCGCCATCGCCCAGATTCTGCACAATGTGTTTGCGCGACGTATAAGGTGCCAGGCCAATCCAGGGCAGACCCTCACCCCCTAACTGCGTTACGGCCTCAATACGTTTATCGGGCCGCTCCATAATGGCAGCAAAAACATGGCAGCCTGGCGCCCCCCAGGCAATTTGCCCGGGCGCCAGTTTGGTTGAAACGTTATGAGGACAGCCAGAGCAAAAATTCAAAGTGCGACGCGGCTGAGCACCGTAATCACGATTGGATATATCACCAAGCTCGCCCAAACGACATCCGGCCGGAGTTGGCAGTTCAATATCTTTTGACAATGCCCGACTTAACAAAATGGCTACGGTGTCGCTATGCATCCCCCCTTCTTGCGGGAATAAAATTTGCCCATCTTCGTCGAACTTGCCAACAATACGCATGGGGCCAATCTCGCAAACGGCACGCCCAATCTGCCGCTCAAGAAAATCGCGCTTTTCTTCGACCACAATGAGTTTTTTCAACCCCTTGGCAAAATCACGAATGAAGTCGTGGTCCAAAGGGCATAGCGCACCAATTTTCGCTACCCGCACGCCCGCAGCTTGTAAACCTGCCTCGTCCAGGCCCAGATCCTCAAAGGCCTGCATGGTATCGGAATAAGACTTGCCTGCCGAAATCACGCCAATCGTGTCGTGGTCACCTGAAACGGTAATACGATTCAGATTGTTTGCTTTAATATAGGCTAACGCCGCTGCGTGGCGCTCAACATAAAGTTGGCGCTCGGTCTCCACGTTAAATACCGGGAAAAACTTGTGGTTGGCGACCTTTTTAAAGGGCTTCCCATTAATCGAAATTTCTGGCTTTACAACTTTAAATTGATCGGGGCGAAAATGAACAACCTCGCCACCATCGCACAAAGCCCCCACTAACTTCATCGCAACCCAGCAGCCGCTGTAGCGCGATAATTCGGCGGCATGCAAACCATACTCAAGAAACTCGGATACCGTTGCTGGATACAACACCGGCATACCGTGATGCTCGAATGCAAACTCTTGCTGATAAGGAACACTTGAACTTTTAGCTTCGTGATCCTCCCCGCTTAAGATAACAACTGCACCATGCTCGCTGGTACCAGCAAAATTCCCATGTTTCAGCGCATCCCCCGAACGATCAACCCCCGGTCCCTTTCCATACCAGTAACCCACAACCCCATCCACATCAGGGTGCGGGTGCTCGTTTAGCATTTGCGTCCCCATAAGGGTAGATGCAGCCA
>NZLH01000281.1 GCA_002694155.1 Pusillimonas sp.
ACAAATACGTACAAAAAGAAACAGGGTTGGATCGGCATAAGGCACAATAGCCTTGGCAACAATAAACCCGGTAGACCATATAAAAACAAACAGCGCTGCAATAAAAATAATCATGTTAACGAGCGTCCCTCAATCCTTCCGCACGTAACATAACACAGGCACTACACTGTTTTAAGCTTATAAGAAAAAATTATGTAGCAAGGCGGCCGCCCTGTAATTTCAATTGTCGATCGCAGCGCGCTGCAACGGCCGGATCGTGCGTAACCATAACCAACGTTGCATTCTGCTCTTTCAACAGGCGAAACATTAGCTCGATAATAATTTCGCCATTTTGCTCATCAAGACTGCCTGTGGGTTCGTCGGCAAAAAGAATGTCGGGGTTCACAACAAAAGCGCGTGCCAAAGATACACGCTGCTGTTCACCACCTGACAGCGTTTTAGGGTAGTGGCGAAGGCGGTCTTTCAACCCGACCTTTTCCAACATTTGCGTGGCAGCTGCAAGCGCAGGTTGCCCCGTTAATTCCAGAGGCAACATCACGTTTTCTAGTGCCGTTAAGTTAGGCAACAGCTGAAACGACTGAAAAACAAAACCAATATGCTTTGCGCGCAGGGCAGCGCGGCCCTCTTCGTCTAGCGAAAACAAATCATGACCCATTAACCGCACGGCCCCCGACGAGGGAACATCCAGGCCAGCCATGAGTCCAAGCAGCGTAGACTTGCCCGACCCTGAGCTTCCTGTAATGGCTATCGCCTCACCAGGGCGCGCATTCAGACTGATATTATCCAGAATGGTCAGCTCACCGCCACGATCGGCAACACGCTGGCACAGGTTTTGAACTTCAACGGAATGGACCAAATTCATGCTATCTCGCTGCTTGATAATTTTCGCTTCTGTATTGTGCCTGATTAACACAACCACCGCTGCCACCCAGACTGAAACTCGCGAAAAGGCCCCACAAAGCATTTTGGTTATTGGAGACAGCCTGGCTGCGGAGTACGGCATAGAACGGGGTAGTGGCTGGGTTCAACACCTTAACCAAAAGCTGGCCGAGACATCGGCGGGATACCGGGTCATAAATGCCAGCATCAGTGGTGACACCACCAGTGGCGGGCTGACCCGACTGCCGGCAGTACTAGAAAAACATGAACCAGCAATCGTGATAATTGAATTGGGAAGTAACGACGCATTGCGCGGTTTATCGTTAGACATGACGCGCGACAACCTGACCAAAATGATTAATCTGGCTCACGCAGCCAATGCGCAGGTGCTGTTAATTGGTATGCGTATTCCACCCAACTATGGGCCAACCTACACCGAAGCATTCTTTACGCTTTTCCAAAACCTCGCGGTTGAAGAAAACACGGCCTTGGTACCCTTTTTACTTGAAGATATTGCCACCGACCGAAACTACTTTCAGGACGATGGCATTCACCCAAATGAGTCAGCCCAACCTATTCTGGCCGACCATATTTGGTCTTATCTGGCGCCAATGCTTAATGCAGATTAAGCGTCTTCAGCCTCAAGACCTTCCTGAACCACATTCTGCGCTTCCGGCAGCATTTCAACCCCAACCGTTTGGCGCAATTCGCGTAAAACCGCACGCTCTTCAGCTTGCGCCCAGAGCATATCCAGTTCGCGTTGCAACGCAGCGGTAAGGTTCTGGTTCGGCTCGCCTGGCTTGGCAGACTCGACGCGAACCACTACATAACCCGAATCACCCGCTATACCCGTATACGCCGGCAACGCATCTTTTGACACATCGAACGCCGCTAACAATACTTCAGGGTTTACATCTTGCGGGTTCGACCGGCTAATAGTCTGTTCCGAACCAAAACCTTCGGGCACAGCTGTTTTATCGGCTTGCGCCTTATAAGCCTGCAGCGCTTCTTCACCGGCAGCCTGTGCCGCCTGTGCGGCACGTTCCCGAACCAGGGCCTGCCGAATCACATCTTCAACGTCTTCCAAAGGCTGCACGTGTGATGGCACAACCTCGTTTACCCGCACCACAACCATTGTGTCAGGCGAAATTTCAATTACACCCGAGTTCTGTTTTTCAGCCATAAGTGCATTCGAAAACAAAGCCCGACGCACGCGCGGGTCTTCCAAAAGAGAAGCATCGTCGCTGGCGGAGGCAGCATCACCTTTTACCTGCCCTGCCGGTAACAACCGGTCGGCAGCAATACCGCCTGCACGTTTGATATCAAGGCCCAATGCCTGGGCTGCAGGTTCGAGACTTTGAGGATTATCGTAGGCCAGGTCGCGCAATCGGGACGCCATGTCGGCAAATTGCTCGGCACCTAGCTGGCGACGCACTTCTGCTTCAACTTTGGCCTTCGCCTGCTCGAACGTTTCACCACGCTCGGTTTGAACGTCGTTGGCCAAAAATACGTGGAAACCATCCGGGCCTTCAACCACACCCGAAACGGCGCCTTTTTCAAGCGCAAACACAGCTTCTTCAAGGTTAGCAGGCAAGGTTCCGCGGGTAACCCACCCTAACTGCCCACCCTGGTTGGCTGAACCGATGTCTTCAGAGGATTCTTGCGCAATATTGGCAAACTGTTCAGGCGATTGAGCCACCTGGGCGGCGATCTCTTGCGCCTTCTTGCGGGCTGCTTCCTTGTCGTCGGCACTGGCATCAGCCCCTGCCTGAATCAGAATATGACTTAACTGCACCCTGGGCGGCAACACATAGCGGCGTTTGTTTTGTTCATAGTACTCGCGCAATTGTTCTTCAGTAGGCTCGCTTACTGCTGCCATGGCCGCAGCTTCGTTAAGCAACAGATAATCGGCTTGCACATATTCAGGTACGCGCAATTGTTCCTGGTTCTTTTCGTACCACGATTGAATATCGGCGTCGCTAACCTGGATATCTGCCTGGTAATTGGCGGCATCGAACACTTGCAGGCGAACAGTGCGCTGCGTGGTTAACGCACGAGAGAGGTACTGCTCTACCGAAGCGGGAACATCGGCCGTAAATGCAATGGGCCCCAGAACGCGTTGCAGGGCCAGTTCAGAGCGCTTGCTTTGCTCGAAGTCGCGCGAGCTGATACCCATAGACGCCAGCACTTCGTTGTACCGTTCCGCAGAAAAACGTCCGTCAACCTGCAACTCTGGAATAGCCGAGATTGCGCGCCGCAGCACGGTGTCTGACACACTGAAATGCTCGCGCTGAGCGGTGTTAATAATAACGCCACGGTCGATCAGTGACTCCAGCAGGTTCTCTCTTACCGCTGGCGTTTCAAGCACAGATGGGTCAAACGCGGCACCCATACGCGCCTGCAACTGTTGTGTCTGGTTTCGTTGTGCGGCCTCGAAGTCTTGCAACGTGATAGTGGCATCGCCTACCTGCACAAGGTCTTCGTCTCCGGACACATAATTGGTGTATCCACTGATGCCAACCAACGCAAATGAAGGAAATATAAGAATCAGCAGCACAAGTTGCATCAGACGCTGATGCGAACGAATAAAATCAAACATTCATCGAACCTATAAAGTCTCTGGGCCGGAATGCGCGAAGCCCCGGCAATACGGATTTACACACAGCCACCCTATTCTAGTGCAGCGAGTTTACCACCGTCTGCAACCCTGTACAGGCGGATGAACGTCTACAATAATGAATTCAGGTTTCTGTTGCCACAAGGTCTATTTTGTTCAGCTATCGCCACGCATTTCATGCAGCCAACCATGCCGACGTTATAAAGCACGCCACCCTTGTGCAAATTCTGGATTACTTCAACCAGAAAGACGCGCCCTATTGGGTAATTGACGCCCATGCAGGTGCAGGCATTTACGACCTAACCGACGAATGGGCATCCAAGAACAGCGAGCATGAAAGTGGTCTGGACCGGCTTCTTGGCACAACCCCACCGCCTGTCATTGCGCATTACCTAGACATTATCGAACAATTTAACCCCGATGGTACGGCACGCTTTTACCCGGGCTCGCCCTGGTTCGCCTTAAGCCTCCTACGCCAGAAGGATCGCCTCAGGCTTTTCGAGTTGCATCCAACCGAATTCAAAAACCTGGGTACGAATATCGCCGCGCTAGCGCCTGAACAACAGAAAAAAATACAAATATTTGAACGCGACGGGTTCACCGGGCTAAAGGCTGTTTTGCCACCCCCCTCCCGGCGCGCGGTCACTATTATCGACCCCTCGTACGAAGATAAAACCGATTATCGTAAAACCCTGGCATGCCTTCAAGAAGCGTTGAAGCGCTTTCCAACAGGTTGCTATCTAATTTGGTACCCGTTAGTGCAACGACGCGAAGCAGCCGAGATGGTACGAGCACTTGAGCGTTTGCAAGATGTTAATTGGTTAAACGCATCGCTTACTGTGCATAAGCCTGCACGCGACGGCCTGGGCCTGCATGGTAGCGGTATCTTTGTAGTGAACCCGCCCTGGACGCTTGAAAAAAGTTTGGCCAACACCTTGCCATGGCTTGCCAAGACATTGGCGCAAGATAAATTCGCCACTTTTACGCTACGCTCGCACGAGGTGAAAAAACAGCAAATACAGCGAGCTCAAAAACGCTCGCCCTCGCGCAAGTAACGCCACTGGCCTTGGGGCAAGTCACCCAACACAATGCGCCCCATACGAACCCGCTTCAGCCCAACAACCTTCAGGCCCACCATTTCGCACATACGGCGAATCTGGCGTTTTTTACCTTCGCGCAAAACAAAACGCAATTGGTCGTCGTTCAGCCAGCTTACCTGGGCTGGCTTTAAGAGCTGGCCATCCAGACTAAGGCCGTGATTCAACATTTTTAAGCCACCGGCCGCCAATCGGCCCTCTACGCGAACAAGATACTCTTTTTCAATATCGGAATGCTCATCGATAAGCTGACGCGCAACGCGCCCATCTTGCGTTAACACAAGCAACCCTTGAGAGTCGATATCCAAACGCCCTGCCGGTGCCAACCCCCGCAAATGACCGCGTTCAAAACGAATGGGCGATTTACCTTTTTGATATTGATTTTGCTCGGTAATAAGCGTAACGGCCGGGCGATACCCACCTTCTGCCTGAGCCGACACATAACCCACCGGCTTATTAAGCAAAATAGTCACCCGCGCCGTTTGGCGCTGCTGCGCCTGGCGCGCCAGCGTAATCGTTTGATGCGGAAAGGCTTTACTGCCCAGCTCTGAAACCACTTGCCCATCTACGCGCACCCAACCACGCTCGATGTAGGCATCGGCCTCCCGACGAGAACACAAACCACGTTGTGCCATCAGTTTAGAAATACGGACTTTTTCGTCAACGCGCTTGAAAGGGGCTTTAGCCATAAGTAATATCAAACCGCAAAAATCAACGTAAGACACATGCAAAGCGACCGCATGTGTCTTACATTAAACAAAACATATAAGAAAGACCTAATGTGCCAGAATTTTTGATAAAAAATGCTTGGCCCGTTCCGAACGCGCTTCGGGCTGCCCAAAGAATTCATCTTTCGTGCAGTCCTCAACAATTTGGCCCTGGTCCATAAAAACCACCCGGTCGGCAACCTTGCGGGCAAAGCCCATTTCATGCGTTACCACCATCATGGTCATACCTTCACGGGCCAAATCTACCATCACATCCAGCACTTCGTTTACCATTTCCGGGTCTAGCGCTGAGGTGGGTTCGTCGAACAACATGGCAATAGGGTCCATGGCTAAAGCACGGGCAATCGCAACCCGCTGCTGCTGCCCACCCGATAACTGCCCCGGAAACTTATTGATATGCTCTTCAAGCCCCACTCGAACCAAAAGCTCGCGAGCACGATCTTGTGCTTGTGATTCAGAACGCTTTAGTACCTTTACCTGTGCCAATGTAAGGTTACGCAACACAGACAAATGCGGAAAAAGCTCGAAATGCTGAAACACCATGCCAATTCTGGCGCGTAAAGCAGGCAAATTTGTGCCCGGCGCACCTACCGAAACGCCATTTACCCAAATTTCACCTTCTTGAAAAGGCTCAAGGGCATTGGCCGTTTTAATTAAAGTAGACTTGCCCGAACCCGATGGCCCGCACACTACGACAACCTCGCCTTTGGCAACCGAAGTCGAGCAATCTTTCAGAACCTGAAAATCGCCATACCACTTGCTGACATTTTTAAATTCGATCATTAAACCCGCGCTCCTTTAGCGCACAATCGCAGTGCGTGCCTGCAACGTTCTTACCAACCTTGAGGCCAGATAAGAAATAACAAAATACACTACTGCAGCAAATACAAACATTTCAACCAAACGCCCATCGCGCTGTGCCACGATATTTGCCGCGCCAAGAAAATCGGTTAACGACAAAACATAAACCAGCGAGGTGTCCTGGAACAGCACGATAACCTGCGTTAATAATACCGGCGCCATATTGCGAAAGGCCTGTGGCAACACAATTTGCCGCATCACGCCAAAATAATTAAGGCCCAGTGCGTACCCTGCCTCAACCTGCCCACGCGGAATAGACTGAATGCCGGCGCGCATAATTTCGCAAAAATAGGCAGCTTCAAATAAGGTAAAAGTGATCAGTGCCGAAGTAAACCCGCCCACTGGAACCGGACGCCCTGCACCCGTTAACCAGCCCACAATATAGGGCACCAGGAAATAAAACCAGAAAATAATAAGAATAAGCGGCAGTGCCCGCAAAAGGTTGACGTAGCTGCCTGCCACACCCGAGACCAGACGATTCGACGACAAACGCATCATGGCCAGCAGCGTGCCCAGTATGACGGCAAAAATTGTTGCCAGCACAGTAAGCTTCAGCGTAAATACCATGCCCACGCCAAGCAAATAAGGCAAAGAATCGAAGATGACCTGAAAATCAAAACCCTGCATGATCCAACCTTATTTCGCAGCGCCCATGAAACCAGGTACGCGGGCCAGTTTCTCAACCCATCGCATCAGCATCACGACAACAATATTAATAAGCACATACAGAACCGTTGCGGCGGCAAACGCTTCGAAAATCTGGAAGCTGAATTCTTGCATGGAGCGAGCAGCGCCGGTAATTTCCAGCAAACCAATAGTGAATGCCACTGACGAGTTTTTAATAAGGTTCAAGGCTTCGGAAGTAAGCGGCGGCAGAATCATGCGCCCGGTAATGGGTAACAACACATAGCGATAGACTTGCTTTCGTGTTAACCCCAAAGCGGTTGCTGCCAGCGTTTGACCACGCGGTAGCGACTGAATGCCGGCGCGAACCTGCTCAGCAATGCGCGCCGACGTAAACAGCCCCAAACAAACAACCGCTGTCCAGAATGTGCTGACAACCGGATTAGCCGACTTAATGTAATTGCCCCAAGCATCGGGCAAGACCTCGGGAAACACAAAATACCAAAGAAACATTTGCACCAAAAGCGGAATGTTACGAAATAGCTCGACATAACCGCGGCACAAACGCTCGACCCATTGGCTACCGCTGGTATTCAAAACGCCAACAACCACCCCCAGCACCAGCGCCAAAACCCACGCAGCCAACGAAACAGCTAACGTCCAATACAAACCCTGAATCAGGGTATCCATGTACGTGCCATTACCGCCAGGCGATAAATCCCAAAAAACCGACCAGTTCCAGTTGTAATTCATGTGGGCATTGTTTCCTGGTCGGACTTGTTATTGATACGCAGCGGGATCGGGCGAATCGGTTGGGTTAGCCATAACCTTTTTCAGCGCATCGGTCATGGGCCAATTCAAATTAATATTGCGTGGCGGAATGGGCTGCATAAACCACTTATCGTAAATTTTCTCTAGCCTGCCATCTTTCATCATGGCAGTTACCGCGTTATCAACTACTTCTTTGAACCGTTCATCGTTCTTGGGCAGAATAATGCCGTAGGGCTCGGTTGTATATGCCTTTGAACTAATCATCCAGTCGTTGGCATTGCGCGAATTAGCCACCAAACCTGCCAAAAGAATGTCATCCATAAAGAAAGCAACGGCGCGACCACTGTTCACAGTAAGAAAGGCTTCTGAATGATCTTTGGCAGGAATAATTCTTAAACCCAGATCTTGCTTGGCGTTGGCCTGGGTTAACCAACGTAAATTACTGGTGCCGGCAGTAGACACAACGGTTTTGCCTTTCAGGTCTTCAAGCCCTTCTACGTTGGATGATTTCAGCGCCGCGAACCGCGTAGCGGTTACAAAAGTGGTTGGCGCGAAACTAACCTGTTCTTGACGTTGTGCATTATTTGTAGCCGAACCGCAGGTAAGATCGACCGTGCCGTTGGCCACCAGCGGAATGCGCGTTGAGGAGGTAACCGGCACTTCCCGGACATTCAATGTGTCGAGTTTCAGTTCTTGCTTTACAGCTTCAACGATGGCCCGGCAAATGTCCATGGAATAACCAACCGGTTTCTGATCGCCGTCGAGATAAGAAAAGGGAATTGAAGATTCGCGATAGCCCAAGGTAATTTGCTGATCGGCTTGAATGCGATCAAGCCGGCTTTCGGCTTGTGCTGCGGCCATTCCGGTAGCCAAAACCGTAAAAGCCAATGCCAACGATGCTAATTTCATTTGTCCTCCTTAATTACAACGTAACTGCAAGCCAGCCGTTAAGGCAACGGCTTTAAAGCGCTTCGGTCCCGCTTTCGCCTGTACGAATTCGAATTGACTGCTCTACCGGCATAACAAAAATTTTGCCATCGCCAATTTTGCCGGTATGGGCCGCTTTAATAATAGCCTCAACGGCCTCGTCGACCATGGCCGCGGGCAAAACCACATCGATACGAATTTTGGGAAGGAAATCAACAACGTACTCGGCGCCACGGTACAGTTCTGTATGCCCTTTCTGACGCCCAAACCCTTTTACTTCAGCAACCGTTAACCCGCTTACGCCAATTTCAGCGAGCGCTTCGCGAACTTCATCGAGTTTGAAGGGTTTGATAATGGCCGTAATCAGCTTCATAAAGCGGTGCTCCGGTAAGAATTAATTGTCTCTGGGTAAAATTATCGCACGCTCACCTTATAATTGCGCACTATGTCTAAAAATGCTTCTACTCCGTCTCAAGACCAATTCGCCAACAAAAGCCAAGCCTGGTCGGCCCGTTTTTCCGAACCGGTGTCCGATTTAGTGAAACGCTACACCGCTTCAGTGGGCTTCGATCAGCGTATGGCGCAAGTTGATATCCAGGGCTCATTGGCCCATGCCGACATGCTTGAGTCAATCGGGCTTATCAGCACCGACGACTTGAAAGCCATTCAGCGCGGCATGCAGCAAATTCTGCAAGAAATTCAGGAAGGCAAGTTCGAGTGGTCTATTGACCTTGAAGACGTGCACCTGAACGTGGAAAAGCGGCTGGTGGAACTAATAGGTGATGCGGGCAAACGCTTACATACAGGGCGTTCACGTAACGACCAGGTGGCCACTGATATCCGCCTTTGGTTACGCCAGGAAATCGACACCTCGTTGGGGTTGCTGCGCCAGTTACGCCACAACCTTGCCACCCTGGCATTGAAACATGCCGACACTATTTTACCCGGCTTCACCCACCTCCAGGTTGCTCAGCCAGTTACGTTCGGCCACCACTTGCTGGCCTATGCAGAAATGTTTGCGCGCGACGCCGAACGCCTGCAAGACTGCAGAAAACGCGT
>NZLH01000282.1 GCA_002694155.1 Pusillimonas sp.
ACAAAACTAAACAGGGCTAAAGTTTCCAGCACACTAAGCCCAGCGATGAGTTTCTCTTTTAACGTGGTGACCGGGCCCTTTGGCGCGGCAGTAGGGTCGCGCCAGCACATGAAGGCGATGGTGCCGATAAATAGTACCGTCAGCAAAATGCCCGGGACAATGCCGGCAAGGAATAGCGACAGAATAGATTGTTCTGTTTGAATGCCGATGACAATCATCACCACGCTAGGCGGTATAACTGCCCCTAGTGTGCCCCCAACCGCAACTGAGCTGGCGCTGAGTGCGCGTGAGTAACCATAGCGTTTCATTTCAGGTAGCGCGATCATGCCCATGGTGGCACTGGCTGCCGCATTGGACCCGCATATTGTCGAAAAACCTGCCGACGCGACGATTGTAGAAGAGGCAAGCCCGCCGGGCGCGCGGCCCAGCCAGCTATAGGCTGCAGCGTAAAGCCGTTCGGTAATTCCGGAACGAAAAGCAAGTTGGCCCATTAGAACAAATAACGGAATGACACTTAGGCTGTAGGAAGAAAATTGCTCCCAAACCGTTGTAGAGACCAAATGTGTTGCAGCGGAAAAAGATAATAAAGATGCGATGCCAGCTGCGCCGGCTAATAACATTGCAAACGCAATTGGCATACCAATTGCCATAAGCACGAACATGCCGACCAGGCCTAGCAAGGCCATGTGAATCGTTTCCATTCAGTTACCGATCCCTTGACGAGAGTCCTAAGTTTTTTTGGGTTGAATAATCGTTGTGAATGAACGAACACAATCTGCCAGCAATGCAAGGCCAAGCGCGCCTAAGCCTGCAGCCAGAATGAGAACCCATGGGTATATCAAGAGGCGCGATGTTTCAGAGAGCGAGCCAGAGGCTTTCTGAATAATGCCCAACCGGAAGGTATAGTACGTTAGCAATACAACAAGAAGAAGAGAAAGGATCGAGTTAATGAACTCGGCCGCTGCAGCGGTTCTACCCTGAAACCGTTCACTGATTGCGGTAATAGCAACGTGCCCTTTATGGAGTTGTACATACCCCAGGGAAAGGCCCATTGCCATTGCCGATAGCCAGCCGATAAATTCGAATGAGCCTGCTATTTGCATGCCCATTTTGCGAAGCGCTACATCGACAACGGTAAGAAACATTAAGCCCAGCATTGCTGTCGCAGCTAGGGCAGCAAACCCTTTGTTAACAACCTGGTTAAGCTGCCCTAGAAGTGACTGACCAGAATCTATCAGTTTCATTATTTCTTCTGAAGTTCTTTGATGCGTTCTATGTATTGCTTGGCTGGCAGACCTTTTGCCTCTGTGGCGACAATCCACTCGTCAACGATTGGTTCCATTTTGGCGTCCCAGCGCGCGGTTTCTTCATCGGAAAGTGTCAGGATAGTTAGGCCTTGTTCTTTTTGGGCCCACTCCAACGCGCCGTTCACGTTTTCTTCATCGTGATAACGACCTGTCCAGGCGTGCATTTCCTCGCCCAGTTCATCGAACACTTTCTTAACGTCATCGGGCAGGGCATCCCATTTTTTCTTATCCATAACCGCGGCAAAAGTGGATACAACCATGGGGTATTCGGTGACGTATTTCAAGTTCTCTGCCAAACGGAAATCACGGAGGACTTCCCTTGATGTCATGGTGCCGTCGATGACGCCAGTTTGAACTGCCTGGGGAACGTCTGGCATGCTCATGCCGACTGCTGAGCCACCCAGGGCCTCGATAACAGGCACACCGCTACCGGTTGCACGTAATCGCATGTTGGCAAGGTCTTCAGTGTTGCGCACAGGCTCCTTCGATTGAATGTGCCCAGGTTCCGACGTGAACATGGCAAGCACCTTGAAATTTTCGAACTCTTTCGGTTGGAATTCTTTAGTGACTTCCCATAGAACGCGGCTGGCCTCAGTGGCGTTTTCAAAGCCTAGAGGAAGCGCCATGCCGGAAGTGAGTGGAAAGCGGCCCGGATCATAGGAAGGCGCGGACAAGCCGATATCGGTTACCCCCATGGTCACGCCGTCCCACATTTCTCGGGCGCCCAACAGGCTGCCACCAGGAAATGTTTCAACTTTGACTTTGCCATTGGTGCGTTTATTAACTTCTTCGGCCCAATGCGTCATTTGTTTGCCAGGGAAAGTGCCTGCCGGCGCAAAGAAAGCATACTTAAGCGTGATTTCCTCTGACAAGGCTGGGAGAGATACGGTGGCAGCGACGCCAAGAACCAGACCGCGTAAAAGTCGAGATAGTGAGAAAGTGGACATGGGGAACCTCGAAAAGTGACTACGTTAAGCACTACTGAATGATGCGCATGCTTCGGAAGCGAAACGGCGTCTTGCATTGGCAAACGCCGCTTTTAATTACTTTAAAGTTAAACTTTTGTTCAAACAGTTAACAATCGGTGTTTTTACTTATCCAGTGGGTGCTTGCCAATAAAAGCGTGTCAGATTGTTAGTTGGAAGATTCGTTTGCGGGGTAACCAACTTGAAAAACTTCTGGAAAACATGAACGCTTTGAATGGCTAGATTTGTTCGAACCGGTCGAATCGCCTGTCGGTAATGACTTCGTTTGTGTCGACTTGGTCTACCCTTGCCGTTGGTGGGCCAACCAGTAGCCACGACAGCATCTGGTCAACCGCTTCGTGCTGCCCTTGCAGCAACACTTCTACCGTGCCGTCGGCATTGTTGCGAACCCAGCCGGTTATTTTCAGGGAATGGGCTTGACGCACAGTTGCGGCTCGAAAGCCCACGCCTTGTACGCGGCCCGTAACCGTTGCGCTAATTGTTTCTACGTTGTCGAAGGCGTGAAGTTTCTGCATGGGCTATGTGGAGCTTGCCGTCTTTTTTTAGTTCGCGGGCTTGCTGGGATTTGGATTGACCTGCTGAGATGGTAATTCGAAAACTTGAAGTATGTGAGATACATTTCACATACAAGGCAAAAAATGATTGTTCGTTGTATCGCTGGGCAGCTCGCCGAAGCGTTCGCGATAGTAAGCGGAAAAGCGTCCTAAGTGCCCGAAGCCATGGTCCAGCGCAACGTTGGTTATATTCAGGCCCGGACAGCTTTGTAATTTTTCTCGTACGGCGTCAAGCCGCATATTGCGAAGTAACACCATGGGCGACACACCATAATATTTGTGGCATAGGGCATTAAGCGACCGGGGGCTAAGGCCTGCCGCCAGAGCCAGGTCAACCAGCGAAATGGGTGCGCACAAGCGTTGCCGAATATATGTTTCCATGCGGTCAAGCGGGGCAGGGTTGCCCTTGCAGATGCTGTTCGGTGCGGGCGTGTAGCAGGCCATGTCTGGCCGGCTGGCATTGGTGTTTTGGTGGGTTAATAAGAACAAGCCAATTGTTTGTTCGAAGTGCGCAAGCCATAAATGATTCAGGTTGCCGGTGCCATTGGGCAGGTCGATGGCTTGTTGAACCAAAGAATGCCAGATAAGGTTCAGGCTACCATCTAGTTTGAATGCCGGTGATATAAACCCCGTGGCTGTGCGGTAGGGTGTTAAGGGGGCGGCAGCACTGAAATGACGACGAATAAGGTGGTGGGGCACTTTAAGAATGAGTTGCTCGCTGCCTTCTTGCCAGTGAATATTCAAGTCGTTCTGAGGAGACAATATGGCCACGTCGCCCTGGCCGAAGGTTTTTCGTTCCCCCCCAATTTCCACTTCGAACGACCCGCGTAACGGCGTTTGTACAAGTGAAAAGCCCTTGAACGGACTGGCGTTGATATTAACTTCGGCGCCGTAAGTTAGCTTCATTACGCTGATGTCGTTCAGCTTGCGTTGAAACAGTGTGGTGCTAACTTGGCCGCTGCCTAATGTTAAGTCGTGTTCACTTAGAATGCCCCCCAGTTTCGTACGCACTTCAGACGGAGAGCTGGAGTGAAATACAAGATGGTCGTTAAGCCTGGTAAGGTCGAGGTTTTCCAAGTGTTGCACGGTGTTTGCCCAGTGGGTTAAGACGGCAGGGTAAAGGTGGCGCCACTTTGCCACAATTAATACTTTAGACGTAAAGGAAACGTTAGTGGAATCAGGGACTTCCCGCGGTCTTCAGCGCTTCCGGCGCCAGGCACGATGAAATGGCGATATCCTTTTCTGGCAGCGCCATTTCCGGATTTCAAACCTCGTTTTAGGGATAGCGTTGCATTACTTCGCGGGCTAGACTGAGGCTCATATATATTAGGTTTGTAACTAATTGGGGAAAACCATGAGTAAGCGAGTGGCGGTGCTTGCCCTGCACTATCAGAACGAAGTTTTGCATCCTGATGGCAAGATTCGTGTGGGGGTAGATGACGAAGCCGTACGTGAGCGCGTCGTTGCAGGGGCCGCCGATATGCTTGCGTTGGCTCGCGAACGACAATGGCCGATTATGCATGTACGCATTGCGTTTCGCCCCGATTACGCCGACTGCCCGCGTAACACGCCCATTTTCCGCAAAACAGTCGAGTTGGGCGCCGTTAAAGAAGGTGAGTGGGGCAGCGCTTTCCTGGCCCAATTGCAACCGCTGGATAGCGAGCGTGAATTCGTTGTCACGCATCAGCGGATTAGCGCGTTTGCTGGAACGCCTCTAGAGAATTTGCTACGTCTGCTGGATGTTCGTCATCTGATTGTTGGCGGTGTGGCCACACATTCGGTCGTTGAACACACCGTCCGGGATGCCGCTGATCGGGGCTATGAGGTGACTATTATTGCCCAGGCGTGTGCGTCCGGTTCGCCCGAGTTGCACGATGCAGCGCTGCGCAGTTTGGCGCTGGTGGCCGAAGTGACAGATATCATGCCATAAGTGGATAACGCCTGCCAGTTATGGCTATTGTGCAGTTTCGGGTCGTAATAAATTGGTTTTGAAAGAATGACTCTTGAACGGTTCGGAGGACAACATGAGCATTAGCAACGAAGAAATTGCGGGGCTGGTTCGCCCAGACAGCGTGCATAAGCGGGTTTATACCGACCCAGAAATTTTCCAGCTGGAAATGGACCGCATTTATGGCCAGGCTTGGATCTATGTGGGTCATGAAAGCCAGGTAAAGAATCCGGGCGACTATATTACAAGCCGCATCGGCGACCAGGACGTCATCATGACGCGCGACAGCGACGGCAAGATCAATGTCTTGTATAACCGCTGCGTACACAAAGGCGCCCAACTTGTTTCTCAGGGTAGTGGCAATGCAGGCAAGTTTCTTCGGTGCCCATATCACGCCTGGGCCTACAAACTTAGTGGTGAATTGTTGGCTGTGCCCTTGCGCAGGGGTATGGAAGGCACCTCGTTCGACAAATCACATCCAGACTTCTCCATGCGACCTCTGGCGCGTGTCGACTCCTTCTGTGGCTTCGTGTTTGCCAGCCAGTCACCGGAAGGCCCCGATCTGCTTACGTTCCTCGACGGCGCGGCCTCGTCGATTCAAAACTTGTGCGACCGTTCGCCCGAAGGCGAGGTTGAAGTGGTGGGCGGTGTGTTCCAGGTGATGCAGGAATCGAACTGGAAAGTGTTTTACGAGAATTTGCACGACACGATGCATGCGCCGATTACGCACGAGTCGTCTTTTATGGCGGCGCGCGATGAGGCTGAGCATTTGGGCGAAAAACCTTTCGAGCTGTTGATTATGGATGGTAACGGCGAGCCTTATGAGTTCTGGGAAAAGCTCGAGTTGCGCGCATACAAGAATGGCCATGGTTACATGGAGGCTATTTTTGACCCGGCCGCGGCAACGCGCGATCCTGTCTCGCGCGCACACTTTGAATCGCTGGCCAAGGTACACGGCGAGGAAAAGGCACGTGAGATTCTGGGCATGAATCGCCACAACACCGTTATTTACGGCAGCGGATCACCGCATACGGTGTTTCAGCAGTTTCGCGTTATTCGCCCCATTAGTGTTGACCGCACACTTATTGAAATACAAACCTTTCGCCTGAAAGGCGCGCCAGACGAAGTTTTTGATCGCGCCTTGACCTATACCAATATCATTAACTCTCCGTCATCGAATGTGATGCCCGACGATATTGAGGTGTATCGACGTTGCCAGGACGGCAATATGACCCGTGGCGGCGATTGGGTGAGCCAGCATCGCTATGCCGGTACCGATAAAGAAACGCCGGAAGGCACAGTGTCGACCAACGGAACCAGCGAATTGCCAATGCGGAACCAGTTTGCGGCCTGGAAACAATACATGTTGTCGGGCGGTAATGCCCAGTCACAGGAGAAATAAAATGCTGCTTGATCGTACTTTCGATTTTTCCGTCGAACCCGTTGCCACTATTTCGCCGTCGCTGGAAACTTATCACAGCATTCAGCAGTATCTATATCATGAAGCCCGGTTGCTGGATGATCGCAAGCTGGATGAGTGGTTGAAACTGTGGACGCCGGAAGGGCGCTATTGGGTACCGCGCAAGCAGGGCCAGGAAAGCCCGTTCGATCACGTCTCCCTGTTTTGGGAAGACGCCATGCTGCGCGAGGTTCGGGTGCGCCGTGTGAACCACGATCGCAATTGGTCGCAACATCCCCCAACTTATGGCAGTCGCCTGGTTGGCAATGTCATGATCGACGGCACTGACGCTGCTGGCCATATTATTGTGCGCTCCAGCTTGCAGCTCACCGAATATCGTTTGCAGGCGCGTCAATTAGGCGCAACGGTTTACCATAAACTGGCCGCCACAGATTCGGGCGGGTGGGCCATCCATTTGAAACGGGTCAACCTCACAAACTGTGAAGGTGTGTTCGGTATGCTGGACATGCACATTTAAAGTTTGACTTTGGTGGCCTAAAGGAGAGCGCATTGGTGCAAGAGCAAGCTTCCCAATTAGCATTAGCCGGAAAAGTTGCCATTGTGACCGGCGCGTCTCAAGGTATTGGCAGTGATATTGCAAAGGTGCTGGCCAGCGACGGCGCGCAAGTTGTGCTGGTTGGCCTGGGTGCCGATGCCGGGCAAGCTGTGGCGCAAGGTATCGGTGACCGTGCTTGCTTCATCGAGGCCGATGTTACGTCCGACGAAGCAATTGACCGCTGCATTGATTTCGTTGCCGACAAATTCGGGCGGCTCGATATTCTGGTGAATAACGCTTGCAGCTATGTTGACCAGGGTTTGAGTTCGTCGCGCGAGCAATGGTTTCAAACCCTGAATGTGAATTTGATTTCCGCCGCCATTTTTACCCAGAAGGCGGTGCCTCACATGGGCAAGGGCAGTGTTGTCGTTAATTTGGGTAGCACCGGTGGCAAGTTCGGTGCTGCCGGTCGTGCGATTTATCCGGCATCCAAGGCGGCCATGTTGCAAATTACCCGTAACTTTGCGGTTGATCTGGCGCCCAAGGGAATTCGTGTTTTGTCAGTTTCTCCGGCCTGGACGTGGTCGCCGGCAACGCAATCCATGAGTGCCGGCAATATCGACTTGGCCGATGCCGTGGGGGCGCGTTTTCATCCGCTGGGTAGAGTGGGTCGTGGCGAGGAAATTGGCCATGTGGTTTCGTTTCTGGCCACCGAAAAGGCGTCCTGGATGACAGGTGTGGATATTCCCGTTGACGGCGGGTTTTCCATGCTGGGGCCCGACCAGGGTGTTTCACCACGGGAGTGGTTTGCGCGGTTGGGGTCCAAGTCGCTCGCATCACCCAAGTAGGGTGAGTTCGTTGTTCAAACATTCTGTCATTGTTACGATGACGTTATTGTCTAAGAATGTTTTGGACGTACGAGTTTTGTCTTTCACGGGCGCTTAACCCAACCGTTGCGCCCAGTTATGGGGTGCCGGGCGATGAGTAATGTGTCCAGCCGCGCGATGCTTGAGCGGTTAATCAGCTTTCCAACGGTAAGCCGCGACTCCAACCTTGAGTTAATCCGGTTTATTCAAGCCTATCTTTCCAGGCTGGGCGTAGAAAGTGAGTTGTTCTATAACGCTGAACTCACTAAGGCCAACTTGTTTGCGACTGTGGGCCCGCCAGACCAGGGGGGCGTTGCGTTGTCCGGCCACACCGATGTGGTGCCGGTAGACGGCCAGAGCTGGACGGTTGATCCTTTTCGTCTTTCAGAAAATGACGGGCGTCTGTATGGCCGGGGTACGTCCGATATGAAAGGGTTTATAGCTTGCGTGTTGGCCGCCGTGCCTTCGTTTCTGGCCAAGCCGTTGAAAAAGCCCATTCATCTGGTTTTTTCTTACGACGAAGAGGTGGGCTGTTTGGGTGTGCGCCCCATGTTGGCCGAACTGGAAAAGCGCGACAACAAACCGCAATTATGTTTAGTGGGCGAGCCTACCCTTATGCAACCAGTGCTGGGTCATAAAGGCAAGCTGGCCATGCGTTGTAGTGTGAAGGGTGCGGCGTGCCATTCCGCCTATTCACCGCAGGGTGTGAATGCCATCGAATATGCTGCCAAGCTCATCGGCAAGTTAGGGGAAATAGGCGAAGCGTTGGCGCAACCCGAGTTGCACGACCATCGGTTCGAGCCTCCCTATTCAACCGTACAGACCGGGGTCATTAAAGGCGGTCGTGCATTGAATATTGTGCCGGCCGAATGCGAGTTTGATTTCGAAATTCGGGCGATTCCCGGGTTTGATGCTGCTGTGGTGCCGGATCAACTGAAAACCTATGCCCAGGAAACCCTATTGCCGAAAATGCGTGCGGTAAGCGGGCAAAGCGACATTCAGTTCGATCATTTAAGCGATTATCCAGGCCTGGCGACACCACCGGAAAGTGAAGTGGCACAGTTAGTGGCGGCGCTTACGGGGTCAACCCAGTTCAGTACGGTGGCCTTCGGCACAGAAGGCGGGTTGTTCAACCAGGCGGGCATTCCTACGGTTATATGCGGCCCGGGCAGTATCGACCAGGCGCATAAACCCGATGAATTTGTAAGCTTGGCGCAACTGGCCGCTTGCGATGCCATGCTGGCAAGGTTGGCCAGTTTACTGCAAG
>NZLH01000283.1 GCA_002694155.1 Pusillimonas sp.
AACACAGTTGTTGCGGGGCCGGTCATGTGAAGTTCCTGGCCTGTCCAATTGATGGTAAGCACGCCGCCGCGAGTGTGCACTTTTACCGGGTTATCGAGCAGGCCACGACGAATACCAGTTACCGCCGCCGCGCAAGCGCCTGTGCCACAAGACAGTGTTTCGCCGGCGCCACGTTCGTATACCCGTAGCTTGATGGTATGGCGGTCTACTACTTCCATAAACCCTGCATTAACGCGTTGGGCAAAGCGGGGGTGCGATTCAATTAGCGGACCAAACTGCGCAACTGGTGCAGTATTGATGTTGTCTACCACTTGAACGGCATGTGGGTTTGAAATGGCAACCAGCGAAAGATAAACGGGTGACGATGCTCCTGGCAAGGGTAAATGCCACACTGTGTCCTCGCCTTGCATTTCATTGGTTAGGGTGGATGTGTCGAAATGGACATCTTCAGGTTTGAAACGCGTTTGCCCCATGTTCACCACAACTTCACCGTTGTCAGTTTCAGTTAGCACAATTAACCCGGTTTTGATTTCGGCTTTCAACGGATTTCGTTTTGAAAGGCCTTGCTCGTGTACGAAACGCACAAAGCACCGGGCGCCGTTGCCGCAGTGTTCGACTTCACTGCCATCGGCGTTGAATACGCGATAACGAAAGTCGGCCTCGGGATGTGACGGCGTGTCTACAAGCAGGATCTGATCGGCGCCAATACCGAAGTGGCGGTCGGCCAGGGCGCGCGCACGCGCCGGTGTTATTTCAATTGCTTGACGTATGCCGTCCAGGACAACGAAGTCATTGCCTGCGCCGTGCATCTTGCTGAAGGTCCAGAGAGTCATGCTGTTCACTAGTAAGGTTTGGGGCCGTTGTCAGGTCGAGTTTTGAAGCGCCGATGTACCCAATAGTACTGCGCGGGATCCTCTTTTACCCAGTCTTCAATAAGCCGGTTAATACGCGCAGTCGCAGCGGTTAAGTCGTCTGCGCCCGGGAAGTTTGGAATAGGTGGCAGGATGCGAACATTGTAGACGCCGGTTTGCAGGTTGAGATTGCTGATAATGGGCAGTACTGCCGCATCCCATGCCTGTGCAATTTGGGCAGTGCTGGGCAACGTTGCTGCAGGAACGTTGAAAAAAGGAACAAACACGGCACCTTTCGCGCCAAAATCCATATCGGGCAAGTAGTAAACAGGGATGCCCTGGCGCAATAATCTTATTAAGCCCCGAATACCGTCTTTACGGCTTATTAGAAATGATTCATTAAAGCGCGAGCGTCCTTCTCGCATAAGCGCGTCAACATCGGGGTCGCTGGAAGGTGTGTAGAACGTAGCTGTGCGCTTGCTGTGCATTGTTAGGCGCGACCCGGCCGCGTCGAGCCCGATGAAGTGTGGTGCCAGAATCAGTATTTTGCGATTGGCTGCGAGCAAGTTGTCGAAGTGTTCCAGCCCATTTATTTTCACTGTTTGCGCAACGCGATCGGGCTTGCCAAACCAGATCAACCCACGATCAATAATTGACTGCGCTAATAAGTAGAAGTGGCGTTGCAGCAACGCCTCACGTTCTTTTTCGGAAAGCTTTGGGAAGCACAGTTGAAGGTTGGTGCGAACAACATGAGCGCGAGAACGCATTAATCGTGGCGTGAGCCATCCAAGAAGACGCCCCCAGCGTAAACGCGTATGTGTTGGACACCGCCCAAAATACTGAAAAACGGCGCGAAGAAGTTTGGATTTGTTAAGTGTCATGGTGTTGCGTTGTTGGGCTTTGGCGGGGCGCCTGATGGCGTTTTGTAGCGGTTGTAGCTCCAAAGGTATTGTTCGGGAAAGCGTCGAATGAGTTGTTCCATGGCTTGGTTGATAAGGGTCGCCTGCTCTTGTGCGTCGGTGGGAAAAGGGTCGGGCAGGCGAATATAGTGAATGCGCCAGCCTTTGCCCTGGGGCAAACGCTCGCCTGCTGTCATAATCACCGCTACGCCGGTTTGGGCTGCCAGTTTCCCTGCCAACGTCATTGTGTAGGCATGGCGTCCAAAAAAGGGTGCCCACACGCCTTCGCCTTCCCCTGGCGCCTGGTCGGGCAGCATTCCTACCGCTTCGCCTTTTCTAAGTGCCTTAACGAACTCTCTTACGCCTTGTCGGTTGGCTGGCACTGCGCGCAAGCCAGGCGTATTACGAGCGCTTTCCATAATAGGCGCCAGAATGGGTTTGCGTGGCGGACGAAACATAACCGTAATTGGCCCGTGACGGGTTAAATAACGTGCAGTAATTTCAAAGCAACCTAAATGCGGGGTTAAATAAAGTACGCCTCGCCCCTCTGCCAGGGCAGCCTCTACAACATGGTTGTCGTTGCTTTCCACCAAGGCCAGGCTTTCTTCATTTTTAAGCCAAACTTTTGGCAACTCCATAATCATTGCACCGGCTTGCGCGGCGGCTTCCAGAGCGAATGCAGGGTCGGTGTAACCGGCTTGCCTTGCGTTGTGTTGCAGGCGCTCGCGATATTTGTCGGGAAAGCGATACACCAGGCGCCCGCCTACGCGCCCCAGGGCCTGCAAAACTGACAGCGGTAGAAAGGACAGCAGACGAAACAAAAAAAGCAGCATGGCGGCTTATAAGCGCAAATTATGAGCATAAACAGTACAACATGTTATTTTCGCTTAAAATAAAAAATGTCGCCGAGTTAACCGACAACTTGCGGGGCGATAGCCAAATGGTTAATTTTTAGCCGAAGGCAAAACATTCCGCTAAAGCGTCGCGCCCAGATCTAGCTGCACATGCAGGCATCGAGGTGCAACGCAATGTTCAACCTCAGTGCCGAAGTACACGGCCTTAACTTATAAGGATGTTTGCTGTGTCCAGTAACGATTTTTTGTTCACCTCTGAATCCGTTTCCGAAGGTCATCCCGACAAGGTCGCTGACCAAATCTCCGACTCTATTCTTGACGCTATTTTCGAGCAGGATCCCTTCGCGCGTGTTGCGGCAGAAACGCTATGCAATACCGGCCTAGTGGTATTGGCCGGCGAAATTACCACAACCGCGAATGTTGATTACATCCAGGTGGCCCGCGATACTATTAAGCGTATTGGTTACGACAATACCGATTACGGCATTGACTACAAAGGGTGTGCTGTTTTGGTGGCTTACGACAAGCAGTCGCCGGATATCGCCCAGGGGGTCGACCGCAACCCCGAGCAAAATATGGATCAAGGTGCAGGTGATCAGGGCTTAATGTTCGGTTACGCCTGCGATGAAACCCCCGACCTCATGCCCGCTCCCATTTGGTACGCTCACCGTTTGGTTCAGCGTCAAAGTGAACTGCGCAAAGACGGCCGTTTGCCTTGGCTGCGTCCCGACGCCAAGTCTCAGGTCACGTTCCGTTACGTTGATGGCAAGCCTGTTGAAGTTGATACGGTTGTGTTGTCGACCCAGCATGCGCCGGAAATATCTCAGGCCGATATTCGCGAAGCGGTTATTGAAGAAATTGTTAAACCCATTGTGCCGGAAGGGTTGCTTACCGATAAAACAAAATTCATGATTAACCCCACGGGTATTTTCGTGATTGGCGGCCCACAAGGCGATTGCGGCCTTACCGGACGGAAAATTATTGTCGACACCTACGGTGGCGCGTGCCCGCACGGTGGTGGCGCTTTTTCGGGTAAAGATCCCTCGAAGGTCGATCGTTCGGCTGCTTATGCTGCGCGTTACGTGGCCAAGAATGTGGTGGCTGCCGGGTTGGCGCGTCAGTGCCAGGTGCAAATCAGCTATGCCATTGGTGTAGCCGAGCCTATTAACATTACTGTGCACACAAATGGCACAGGGGTTATTCCCGACGATAAAATTGCCTTGCTGGTTCGTGAGCATTTCGATTTGCGGCCCAAAGGCATTATTAACATGCTTAATCTGTTGCGCCCTATTTACAGCAAAACTGCGGCTTATGGCCACTTTGGTCGTCCTGAACCGGAATTTAGCTGGGAAGCAACCGACAAGGTCGACGTGCTTAAAAAAGCACATTAATTAAAGGTTGTTTGTGTCTGATTCTGCCCGTAACCCCGACAACAACAGTCGTTTAACGCCTACCGACTCACCCTGTGTGGCGGTATGCTCAACGTTGTACGACGACATTTGTCGGGGGTGCGGCAGAACAGCTATGGAAGTTGCCAACTGGGTGTTTTTGTCTGAAGAGGAAAAACGCGCTGTTTGGGTGCGCATTACTGCTCAGGGTTATCCTCGGCGCAAATCCTGAAACTTGCTTGGTGAAATGGGGTGGGCTGCACCTGGAAATTCGCCGCAACTACGTTACAATAGGGCTTCCCTGAGGGGCGCTGCGACGGGTTTTCCCGCTAGGCTCAGGGTATTCCACTTCTTCTTAGTACAACGGCGCTCATCATCACCTGCACAGTAGGCGACGATGAGCAAAAAACGTTGTTCATCGCGTCGGCCGAAGCAGGTTTAGGGGTTTTTTACCATGAACACTGTTGCTGACAATTCCGTACAAGATTACATCGTTGCCGATATTGGGCTGGCCGAATGGGGTCGCCGTGAAATCGCCATTGCTGAAACTGAAATGCCGGGCCTGATGGCCACGCGTGAAGAGTATGCTGCCGCACAACCGCTTAAAGGTGCGCGCATTGCCGGCAGCCTGCACATGACTATTCAAACCGCGGTGCTTATCGAGACGCTGGTTGCTTTGGGCGCCGAAGTGCGCTGGGCATCGTGCAACATCTATTCCACTCAAGATCACGCGGCTGCTGCCATTGCTGCTGCAGGTAACCCTGTTTTCGCCATTAAAGGTGAAACGCTTGAAGACTACTGGCAATATACGCACAAAATTTTCGATTGGCCTGGCGAACAAGCCAACATGATTCTTGATGATGGTGGCGACGCAACCTTGCTGTTGCACCTGGGTGCAAAGGCTGAAAAAGATTTGTCGGTACTCGATAACCCGGGTAGCGAAGAAGAGCGTGTACTGTTTGCCGCAATCAAGGCACAGTTGCAGAAAGACGCCACTTGGTATTCCACGCGTTTAGCGCAAATTCAAGGCGTAACGGAAGAAACTACAACTGGCGTGAACCGTTTGTATCAAATGGCCAAGAAGGGCGACCTGGCTTTTCCTGCCATTAATGTGAACGATTCCGTAACCAAATCCAAGTTCGACAACCTGTATGGTTGCCGCGAATCATTGGTTGATGGCATCAAGCGTGCAACCGATGTCATGGTTGCCGGCAAAGTTGCTGTGGTTGTTGGTTTTGGCGACGTGGGCAAGGGGTGCGCCCAGGCGCTGGCAGCGCTTCGTGCCCAGGTATGGGTTACGGAAGTTGATCCTATTTGTGCGCTGCAGGCCTCAATGGAAGGCTACAAAGTCGTCACCATGGAAGAAGCATGCGACAAGGCCGATATTTTCGTAACAGCCACTGGCAACTATCACGTTATTACGCGCCAACACATGGAGCGCATGAAAGACCAGGCCATCGTTTGTAATATCGGTCACTTCGACAATGAAATTGACGTTGCCGGTATCGAGGACCTGGAGTGGGAGGAAATCAAACCTCAGGTTGATCACGTTATTTTCCCCGACGGCAAGCGCATTATTTTGCTGGCCCAAGGCCGTTTGGTGAATTTGGGTTGCGCAACGGGCCATCCTTCGTTTGTGATGTCTGCCTCGTTCACCAACCAAACTATTGCCCAGATCGAGTTGTTTACGCGTGGCGATGCATACGAAAACGGTAAAGTTTATGTTCTGCCCAAGCACCTCGATGAAAAAGTGGCGCGTTTGCACTTGAAGAAGCTTGGTGTAAATCTTACGCAGTTGTCACCCGAGCAGGCCGAATACATTAACGTATCGGTCGACGGCCCATACAAACCCGATCACTATCGCTATTAAGCATTAAGTCGGTTTTTCAAGTATTAAAGGTTTTTTTACCTAGCCAACAGGAGGCTGACCATGGAGTTGTTGCTCATCTGGATTTTAAACGCGGTTGCTTTGTTAATCGTGGCTTATATTTTGCCCGGTAT
>NZLH01000284.1 GCA_002694155.1 Pusillimonas sp.
AGATAAGGCTCAAATAGAAAAAACAATTAGAGATTTAGTAAAAGATTTACCTCCCGAAAGACACGCAGAAGTTAGAGCTTTAGTAGAAGGTAATGAGGTATTAAAGGAAAGAAATAAAATATTAGATGAACAAAAAGCAACACAAGAAGAAATTAAAAATATATTAGCTGGTGGTATGACTAATGCTGTTATGGGATTGATTGAAGGAACTAAGACATTAGGACAGGTATTAGCAGACGTAGCAAAACAACTTGCAAGTATGTTCTTAAATAGAGCATTTATGAGCATATTTGGAAATATGTTTGGTGGTGGCGGTGGTGGAGGTGGACGGCCAGGTGAAGTCACGATGGCAAGTTTTAGTGCTCAAGGTAGCTTTTATAGAACAGGTGGATTTAAAGCTTTTCAACAGGGTGGTGTCGTAAATTCTCCTACTATGGGATTGATAGGAGAAGGTGGTGAATCAGAATATGTTATACCTGCCTCTAAGATGGCTGGTGCAATGTCTAGATATTCAGCAGGTGCTAGAGGTGGTGCTGTGATTCCAGGTGGTTCTGGAGATCCTGGAACTGTTGCAGGTAGTACTGGCAATACAATCGTTGAATATACAGGACCTACATTAAACTTTAATGGTGATGAGTACGTTCCAAAATCGGCTGTTCCTGAGATTATCGGTGCTGCTGCAAAACGTGGTGCAATGGCAGGTAAAGCACAAGTCATTGGTTCATTAAAAAATTCTAGAAGTCAACGTGCATCTATTGGATTATGAGTCTTACAACCTTAGTTACTTTTGTTGAAGTATTTAAAGTAAATAGTAATAACAATAAATCTACGATACACCGATTACAAAACGGGAAAAGAGATCCTTCAAAAACTACTAAACAAAACGCAAATACAATAACTTTTAAGGGTAAGAAATTTCATTATCTACCGTTTGTTTATCAAGGAACAACATTAAACAGATCAGGAGATAATATTGAATCTAATTTAGTTATGGCTAATCATCCATTAAGCATGGCAAAAGCACAGACAGCAGTTGCTAATAAATATTTTGTTGAAGTTAATGTATGTATTATGTCTAATGATAATATTGATAATTTAAAAAATATTTTAACAAGCGATACATGGCTTGCTGCATCCTTATCTTATGATCCAGATGTTGTAGAAATTCTGTTAAGTAGTTCTATAGATGCTGTTGGTAATAATATTCCAAGTCTTGTGTTAACAACCGAGGCAGTTGGTAAACTACCTGTATCAAGTGATATTCAAAACAGATGAAACCATATCAACTTATCGGTTTACCTTACAGATTAGGTGCTGACCCAATAAAACATCATGCAGCAGACTGTGTATCTTTGGCACGAACAGTTTTAAAATATTATGGTATAGATTCACCAGAACCTAAAAGAGATTGGTATAGGAGAGTAAGAAGAAAAGATTTTGATATATTTAGAGAAGAACTTGAAAAGTGGGGAAACGAGACAAAAGATATTAATATAGGTACAGTTGCATTATGTAAATCTAATAATGGATTTGGTCTTGCTGTTTACTATGAGGAAGGATGGATAAACTGCGGAGAATCGGAGGTAAGATGGAGTCCTTTAAACGGCCTGGAGGTCGTAGGGTATTACTCCCAGGAGAAATAGAATTATGTGAAACAGTAGGCATAACAGAAGATGAATATTGGTATTTTGTAGAGTTAACACAAGCATTTAATGGAAAAAGACCGAAAGAATATGATGAATTACCTTATGTAGTAAATTTCCAAGCGTTAGGTCTCATAACTGTTACAGCAACAGGAACCAGTTTAACTATTCTTGGTCAAATAGTTTTTGGAATTGCTCTTACTTTTATATCTTCTTTACTAGCACCAAAACCTAGAGCAGACACTCCTCCTTCTCTTACAACTGCTGGCTTAACTGGTGCTAAAAGATTTGCTCCACAGACAGGTTTTAATTCAGTACAGGATCTAGCCAGTTTCGGTGAAATCGTTCCACTAATATTTACTAGGCAAGAAACTCATAAGAAAAATCTATATGGTGGTGTTCGTGTTAATACACGACTTCTATGGTCACAGATGTTGAGTTTAGGAAGTGGGCAGCAGTTAAAAGCGTTATTTATGATTGGGTTAGGAAATCTAGCTGCTGATCCTGATTTTGCAGGTTATGCTATTGGTGATTTGTTATTGAAAAACTATATACATAAAAAATTAGCACTTTATATAAGACGAAAAGGCGGTAGGCCCAAAGAAGGTAATAGATATGAAGAAGGTACTTTACCAAGACAAAAAGATAGAAATGGCAGCAATATGAACGATGTGATGTCTGTTGATTGGGATGCAGGTGAAGGTAATGATGATGACCCAGGAGCTTCAAAAAGTATTGTCAGTGGTTCTAGAACACCCAATACTCAAGTACAATTTGGTGCTTATTCACCTATGCCTAATAGCATGAGATATAGAGTTCCTTATGAATTAGTTTTAAAACAAAAGAATTTAGAAGATGATAATAAAAAAGATATAAATGTAAAAAGATCAAAAATTAGAACCAACTTTCCACGTTATTCACATATTAGTAAATACAACAAATCAGAAGGTAAAAAAACTTCTTTTTTAGTGACAGTAGGAAAAGATATTACTTATACTCTAGGTAACATAGACACAGAAAAACAGTTTAAAGATAAATTTGAACCTTGGGGTGTTGAAGATGTTAAATCTGCGGTAGATGCTTCTAGAGAAGAATCTGATGATGCACTACAAATAGGAGAATCTTATTTAATTGGATCGGCAATAGCTGTATGTATTAAAAAGAATCCAACAATGTGGAGTTCTGGAAATACATTAAGTTGTGATTTTAGAGTCGATACTGCTGGTCACATAGATGTTAGGCCAAAAATGTCTGGTTTAAAAGGAACAACTCCTGGTTATGAAACTTTAACTATACAGAAATGTGCGATTGGAACTATTAGTAATAGCAAGGTTTGTGAAGTAACAGAAATAGGACTTAAATCTAAAGTTTTTAAACAGGTATCAGGTTTTCCTAATGCAAATAGTCATCCAGGTGCTGTTGAGATGAATGGTGTAAATCAAGATACAACAGAAGGTGTTGTAAAAAGATACCAAGATGATAATGGAAACATTTCTCTTGGTGGAATGAATAAATATCTTATGAGATATAGTTTTTTCAGATTACAGGCTAGAATCGCTGGTACAGATTCAATAAGTTGGTCTTACATAGATCAGGGTAGTCCTTTTTGCATAAAAGGTAATTCACCTCAACCTCAATATAATTTTATAAGAATAAATCACAATGATGCGGGTAGAGAACTTGAATTTAGATTTATACCTTATCCAGGTAATTTAATAAAAAGAAATTTTGTAGATAAAAACAAACCAGTAAGAATATTAAATGCTTCTGATGAACTTGAAAATTACAGAATTAAAAGAGGTGGTCAGTTATATGAAGTATTCTATAAAGGATCTGATGTTAAATTAAGAGGTGGTGACGTATCAAATACAGAATGGTATTTAGGTGAATTACCCACAGAACAGAAGAAAGGAAAAGTAAACAAACTTTTAAAGACTAAAAGCGGTACGATTCCAAGAGAAACAAGATGGGTTGCTATAGAAACGAGAACCAGTAACATGGACGCTGCATTTCATGGCGAAGGTCGAGTGCAGAGACAAACTCAAGGTTCTTATTCAACTAAATGGATTTGGGGTGATAAAGTTGAGTCAGATTATTGGAGAGACAGCCTTTCACATGGACCTGATAAAGTGCTTCTTGTTCCAGAATCACCAGAAGGCTCACTTTGCCTTAATAGAAAAGAAGGAGATACAACATTTAAATATTGTAATGGTGAACATATCACGACCTTATCAGGAAGTGGTGTTAAGCCAAGGCATAGAAGAGGGCATTATTTTAAAATGATAAAATATGAATTTAAGGAAGCAAATGTAGTACCTGAAGTTAGACAAAATTATGCAACTACAACAAATAAAAATGGAACAGGTTTAACTGTAACTTTAAAAATATATCGACATCCAACTACAAATAAGTATAAAGCTGCTAAATGGACTATTAAAAATAGAGGTAAAAACTATAAAGATACAGATAAAATAAGTATTCCAAAAACAGGAAACGGGCCATCAGATTTTCCTGGTGTAAAAAATATACATATTGCTACTGATTTTAGTGATTTCGTAACTAAGCCTTGGCCTACTGGTAAAAATTTAAATCCGTATGATGCCGTTGCTGATTATTACCAATATGATTCAGAACGAAGCAGTCATCAAGAAGGTCCAGAACATCAGATAGTTTATGTCAATGAGCAAAGTAGTCAAGGTGACAACAATTCTGTACCTTATAAATTTGACCAGGTTGGTATTGCCAATGTAGCTTTACGTTTAAATAGTTCAAAAGAGTGGAATAGCTTTTCACAATTTTCCGTCTACATTAAAAAAGGAATAGAAGTATTAAGATTAATAAATGACAACGGAAAGACAGTTACAGACAATAACAAGGGTCAACATGGGGTAGATTCCAAAGGTTACGGCCCTACTAATAATTTTGCAGAAATAGCTCATGCACTTTTAACTGAAAAGAAATTTGGTCTTAAAGAATTAATTGGATTACCTTCTGTTGATAAAGATAGAATGATAATTGCTGCAAAATTCTGTGAAGCAAATGGATTTTATTGGGATGGTGTTATTACTGATAAACAAAACATACGAGAATTTATGTATCAAAATGCAATATTTAATTTATTAGATTTTACAATTCTTGGTGGGAAGTTTTCATTATTTCCTTCTGTTCCTTTCAATCCTAGTAGTTTTAAAATACAGAAGAATCAAAAGCCAGATGTTAGAGCTTTGTTTACAGACGGCAACACTAAAAATTTAAAAGTAAGTTTTCTATCACCCGAAGAACGCCAGAACTTTGTTGGAACGGTTTATTATAGAGAAGAGACAAAAAATGGATTTCCTGAGACAAAATCAAAATCTTTATCGGTAGATGATGATAATTCAAAACTTCCAATAGAAGTATTTGATATGTCCAATTTTTGTACAAGTGAAGAACACGCATTAACTTTTTTAAGACACGCATTAAAAATTAGAGAAAAAGTAGATCATGGTATTACATTTCAAACCCCACCACAAGCTGCAATGGGATTAAAACCTGGAGATTATATAAGATTTATTTCAGAAGCTACTCATACCAAAAGATTTGAAAACGGTGTAATATCTCCTAATGGAATTGTGCAAAGTGTTGGAAATAACAGTATAAATAATGTAGAAATTTATTATTGGAAACCAGGAACTGACCAAGTTAAAACGGCTACATTAAAAGTAAATAATAAAGGAAAAACAACTCAAAGCAAACTTTATGGAGCAGTATTCACAGTAAAACAAACTACAGAATCTAATAGATTATATAAAATTGAATCTCTTACTTATACAGATGAAGGATTAATAGAAATAGGTGCAAGTCATGGTCCTTTATTGGATGATGGTACACTTGCCACAATAAATTATAATGAAGATGAAGATTTTGTAGGTGTTTAATGGCTGAAGCTACTGATGTAGATTTTCCTGATGATATAAAACCTTCATCAAGAACTTATACTCCTGGAACATATCCACAGACAGAATTTGTTGCACAAAATGGTGCAAAAACTGTTATCAGATATGGTAATAAAAAAGTAAATGCAAAATTAACTTTAGGATTTACAAATATTTCAGACAATGATGCAAACAGAATTTTAACTTTTTATGAAACTATTAATAGTGTTTATGATTATATAAATTTTTCATTTAGTAATAAAGATGCTTTATCTGGTATTGAAAAAGCAGATTTGAGAGAAAAAGTAGCCCAACAAGATAAAAATGGTTATAAGTTAAGATATAGATTTGATGGTCCTCCTACAGTTACAAGTGTCAGACCTGGCATATCAAATGTGCAATGTAAATTTGTCGCTTGCCTCGATGGGGATTAGAATGTATTTAAAATGTATCTAGAATCTATCACGAACAATGGCTAACTTTTACTCAGGATCAAAAGGCAGACTGTATGTAGGTGATGCAAGCGAAGCTATAACTACCTCAGAAGATGAAGTTGTTAAGGTTAGATCATGGTCATTTACCCTTAA
>NZLH01000285.1 GCA_002694155.1 Pusillimonas sp.
AAACTAACCAAAGTGAGAAGGCATTTATTACAGAGGCAAAGCGTTTTCTACAAGATCACCCTACGGCCAGGGGCGTTGCACTTGTAGATCAGTCTGGACAGATTAAATATGGCTATTCATTAGATCGCCCGCAACAGTTTTCCAATGAGTTAAGTCAATGGTCTGTTCTTAAGCAAGTGCAAAGCTGGCTTGAACATGTAGTGTCTGAAAGCAACGCACATCTGTTTTTAAATAACGCAACCAATAACGCCGCCTGGTTCTGGCTTGGTATTGGTATACCTGGCATAAATACTGAACGTCAGATATTAGTTATTGCCCATGACCTTCAGCAGTTTCTGGATTCTGCACTGCGTCCGGATTTATCCGCCATTCGCTTTCAGATCCACATGAATAGCAGTATGTTGTACGACAACGTAACGCAACATGCCACAGCGCGCTACCTGGGTACAACCACGTTCGAACCACACCACGATATTAATTGGGCCTTGTCGACCTGGACAATGCCTAAAGCTGCGCCCCTGTTAAGCCGTTTGCTGCCAGACTTTTTGTTTCTGGTGTGCCTTGGTTTTACCACGCTGCTTATTCGCACATTGCGGTTGTCGCACGATGTTGTACAGCGGTCCGATGCGTTAAGCCAGGCCATCTACTACGATTATTTAACTGGCCTGCCCAACAAGTCCTCACTGATTCGGAAGCTCGAAGAAGAATGTGCGCTTGCTCGTGCACAGGCTAGTTCACTTTCAATTATTTTGTTTGACCTGAACGGGCTGAAATTAATTAACGACTCGATGGGTTTTGAGGTAGGGGATCGCATCTTGCGTGAAGTTGCGAACCGTTTAAGCCGCGAACTGCCATCCCCCCATTGGCTGGCCAGACTTGAGGGGGACGAATTCATTGTTGTGGTAACCGGCACAACCAGCAACCAGGTTACACAACTTGCCCGACATTTAATTGAGGTTATTGCGCGGCCTTATCACCACCAGCAGGTAGAACTGCATTTAACCGCTTCAGCGGGAATTACCTCTCATGTAGCCAATATGCCCGAACCCCTAGAGCTTATTCGCGAAGCCGATTTGGCTTCGGCGCAGGCTAAACAAAGTGGGCGTAACACCTGGCGCGAATATGCTAACGAATTAGGTTCAAACGTTAACACAAGGCTTTCACTACGAACAGACTTACAAAAAGCACTGGCGAATGATCACTTTAGTATGCATTATCAGCCGTTAATTAACGGTTTTACCGGTCGTATTACCAGTGCTGAAGCCTTACTACGCTGGCCGCACTCCGACCGGGGCTATATTTCGCCCTCGCTATTCGTACCCATAGCCGAAGAGTCCGGCTTAATTATTCCTTTAAGTCAATGGGTGTTAAATGCGGTTTGCCGCGACAAGGCTGCGTTAAACCGCACATTTGTAGCGAACTTTCCTTTTATTATTAATATTTCTCCGCTCTATTTCCAACACCCACGCTTCATTGAAGAGCTAAACCATGCTCTGGCCTGCCACAACTTGTCGCCACAAGACATTCAAATAGAGATTACCGAAGGGGTGTTTCTGGAAAGGGTAGATCACACTATCAGCAAACTTAGTACGTTGCGCGAGCTGGGTTTCAGTGTGTCGGTAGACGATTTCGGCACCGGCTATTCCAGTTTAAGCTATCTGAAAGATTTGCCCGTAGACAAGATAAAAATCGACAGTTCATTTGTGCGACAAATTGCCGGCGATAGAAAAAGTGCCGCTATTAGCAAAGCCATTATCGGGCTTTCACATCATTTAGGGCTTAAGGTGGTTGCTGAAGGCGTGGAAACTGAAGCGCAATATTGGTTTTTGAAACGACACTTTTGCGACGAGTTTCAAGGCCATTTGTTTGCTCGTGCTATGCCAATGGATAAACTGGAAGCGCGGCTGCGAGAGAAGGGTGGTGTGGAAATATTACCTACAGCCCCGGAAACCGACCTTGCGCATCGTGCCATATTAGTTCTGGACGACGAAGAGAATATTTTGAACGCACTTCACCGTGTTTTGCGCCGGGAGGGCTATGTTGTATTCAAGGCCTCGTCAACACGCGAGGCATTCGATATTCTGGCCGAACAGGACATCCAGGTCATTATTTCAGATCAGCGTTTGCCAAATATGACAGGTACCGAGTTTTTCAGCGAAATCAAGAACCTATATCCATCTACCATTCGCATTATTTTGTCGGGTTACGCCGATCTGAAATCGTTAACAGAAGCGATTAATCATGGCGCGGTTTACAAGTTCATGGCCAAACCGTGGGACGACAATGAGCTTAGGCAAACCTTACTGCAGGCTTTCAAAGAAGTAGAGCTGCGTGCCACTTTTTCAAGCTAATTCTTTTTGCTCTTCCTGAACCAGCCGCTCAATCATGCGTCGAGCCTGAACGCCGCCCGAGTCAATATTTAACATTAACAAGCGCCGGTCGGGATGATTACTTAAGTTCTGCTGTTGCGCTTCAAGAACACCCAGATCCTGAGCAAATATTTCGCCCTGGTTCTTTCTAATTCGTTCTGTTAATTCCGTGTCATTGGGCTTAAAATGGCGCGCCATACCCCAAAAATACCAATGCGATGTTTCGGTTTCAGGGGTGATGAAATCTACCACTACCGCCGATACTTTAACCGCTGGGTCGGCGTCGAAGCCGCCATGACCGGCGTAGGCTACACCTACATTAATTAGAATATGACTGGGTGGGGTAAAGCGCGATATTTGCCAGCGGTCGACCGGCTTTTCTGGGTCTAAACCATTGGCGCGCATGGCGTTGGCCAAAAACGGCGGTGCTTGAATGCCCTCCATGAAGCGGCTGGTAACCACGGTCTCGCCTTCAAGGTGCGTATTCACCGGAGACTCGTCAATTTCTGTTTGGCCGATGCTTTCTGGGTGGACATAAGTTTCATGGGTTAAGTCCATTAAATTGTCGATCATCAAACGGTAATCGCAATTAAGGTGATACATGCCGCCGCCGTATGCCCATTCATCGCTTACGGCCCACTCAAGGTGTGGAATCAGGGCAGGGTTGGCCAACGCCGCATCGCCGGGCCATACCCAAATAAAACCGTATTGCTCGACAACAGGGTAGCTTTTAATGCAGGGAAAGCCGCCCACGCGTTGCATAGGCATGGATACAGTTTTGCCATCGCAACCCATTGTTAAACCATGGTAACCACATACTAAGTTGCCATTCTGGACAAAGCCTAAAGACAAGGCTGCACCACGATGAGGGCAAAAATCCTCAACAGCGGCAACTTGATTGTTGGACCCGCGGTAAAACGCAATACGCTCACCGCAAATTTGGCGGCCCAATGGTTTGTCATTGATCTCGTCAGGGGTACAGGCAACATACCAGGTGTTCTTCAAATACATATCAGGTTTTGTCTCCAAGACAATTGGCTGCTCATAAGACGAACGGCAGCCAGTTTTTTTATTAATACTCGTTCTATTGGGCTTATTGTAGCGAGGTAGGCCGACGACCCAAAGGAAATAATCTGCTGGGGCTGTTTAAGTAAGACTATGTGTGGCTACCGGCAGTGTTGACGTTAAGCGATATCTGTTCAATAGATAAAAGCATGACTTTACATAATATACATTATGCGCATTATCAGAAGCTGGAAGGGAGCTGACTACGTACCCATACGGTGACACAAAATCTATGCCATGGCATAGCACGCATCCATACAACCATGCTTTAACAAGATGCGCGCACCAGGCGTGAACGGTCTGCTTCCAATTGCGGTTGGTTTGCCGCCAGGCCCTTCAACAACTGAACAACCCATGTCGGAACGCTTTTATTTAAATCGTAAAACACCCATTGGCCTTTACGTCGATCTGACAACAGCCCCGATCTTTTCAGTTGCGCCAGATGCCGGGAAATTTTTGACTGGCCTTCGCTTAAGGCGCTCATAAGTTCGCATACGCAAAGCTCGCCTTCGGTTGAAATTAACAACAACATTCGCAGGCGTGTTTCGTCTGCCAGGCACTTTAATATGGCCAGTTCGTTCATCGCACTCATTCGTTTCTGGGGTTATGTGGTTTCGGGCACCAGCCTGTTTCATTGCCCTGTTTAAGTTCTATTTAAGTATAACTTAATATATCTGTTATTCCATATATGCGGATATCCAGATATAATGACCCCATTGAATTTTAAAGTAAGCCACATCAAATATGTCTGACACACAAACATCACCAGAACATCAATCTGCTAACGCACCTATTAGTTTCTTTGAACGCTATCTAACAGTATGGGTGGCACTATGCATTATTGGCGGAACACTTCTTGGCCTGAATTGGCCTGGCGCTGCCCAAACACTTGGCGCAATGGAAATTGCACACGTCAATATTCCAGTAGGCATTCTAATTTGGTGCATGATCATTCCCATGCTCATGAAAATTGATTTTTCGGCGCTTAGCGAGGTGTACGAACAGCGTGCAAGCATGGGCATTACATTGGTCGTGAATTGGCTTATTAAACCCTTTAGCATGGCTTTGTTCGGTTGGTTCTTTATTAAAGTGCTGTTTGCGCCGTGGTTGCCGGCCGCCTCCCTAGACAGTTACATGGCAGGGTTAATTTTGCTGGGTGCTGCACCCTGCACCGCCATGGTGTTTGTATGGAGCAACTTATGCAAAGGCCACGCCAATTTCACGCTTACGCAAGTGGCGTTGAATGATTTGATTATGGTTTTTGCATTTGCGCCAATTGTCGCCTTGCTATTGGGTGTGTCATCTATTCCGGTGCCCTGGGATACCCTGATGCTGTCAGTTGTGATGTACATCGTTATTCCTTTAAGCATCGCGCAAGCCTTGCGGTTCTGGCTTTTCAAAAAAGGCGGGCAAGCGCTTTTCAATCGTGTGCTATCGCGTATCGGCCCTTGGTCAATTGTCGCTTTACTGGCAACTTTGGTATTGCTGTTTTCGTTTCAAGGCGAAGCCATTGTTGATCAACCCATCATTATTGCAATTTTGGCGGTGCCAATTTTGGTGCAAACCTTGTTTATTGCGGGTTTAGGTTATGTGCTTAACCGTCAATTAAAAGTACGTCACGACGTGGCCGGGCCCTCCACCATGATTGGTGCTTCAAACTTCTTCGAGTTGGCAGTAGCGGTTGCCATTGTGTTGTACGGGTTCGATTCAGGAGCAGCGCTGGCAACTGTTGTAGGTGTGCTTATTGAAGTGCCTGTTATGTTGTGGCTTGTTCGTACCGTAAATCGTTCCAGACACTGGTATGAACAAGCTTTATTGGCAAAATAACCGTGCACGGCCCGCACCCTTCAAGCACATTTGAACGCTTAAGTAACGCGTTTGCCCTGGTCATCAAGTACCGGGGTGCCATCTTCTTTTGCAAAGGCTTTGGCGGGCATGGGCGGTAATAAATCCAGCACTTTCTCGCAGGGTCGGCACAAATTCGCGCCCTTCTCTGTAATAACGAAGGGGCGGTTCAGCAAGATAGGATGCGCTTCGATAGCATCGAGAATTTGCGCATCGGTTACGCCGGCTTGGTCTAGCCCAAGCTCAAGAAAGGGTGTGCCTTTTTCTCGTAATGCTTCGCGCAGGGTTAAGCCTGCCTGCTTCACCATATTGGTAATAGTGTCGCGATTGGGCGGTGTTTTCAAGTACTCAATAATTTCCGGCTCGATACCTGCATGGCGAATAAGTGCAAGTGTGTTGCGTGAAGTCCCGCATTTCGGGTTGTGATAAATCGTGACGTTAGACATTACAACGATCCTTGTTTTTCAACCATATTTAAGTAAAAGGTCAACTTATGAGCGATAAAGTTTACAACGTCCTCTTTCTTTGTACCCACAATTCTGCCAGAAGTATTATGGCGGAAGCCTTGTTAAACATTATTGGGCGCGGGCGTTTTCGGGCGTTTAGCGCGGGTAGCCAGCCTGGGGGGACGGTCAACCCCTTTGCCATAGAGAAAGTCACTTCTATCGGTTACCCCACAGAAAACTTGCGCAGTAAAAGCTGGGATGAGTTTGCCCTGCCCGATGCCCCGCAAATGGACTTCATTATTACGGTATGCGATAACGCCGCCGGTGAGGTATGCCCAATTTGGCCAGGCCAGCCCATTTCCGCACATTGGGGTTTTGCCGATCCTGCGGCTGTTGTGGGAAGTGACGACGTTAAGCGAGCGGCATTTGACAAAATATTTCGACAGATTTCCACACGTATCTCGATTTTTGCTAACATGCCCCTCGAAAAGCTTGAAAAAGCGGCGATCCATCGCGAGCTAAAGCATATTGGCGAAAATCCTGTGTCGCCGGCCTAGTGCGGTTAGGCCGCGAAGCAAAATGGCACAACATCCTTGACCTCGACGGCCTTTAACGAATTTCTGAAGTGGCATTCCGACGGGCAAACACTGTACATACAGGTTGCCGGCTCCTGGACGCTTGACCATTACGAAAAACTATTAAAGTTTCCCAAACTGGAACAGGGTCAATGGCCAGACACGGCTTCTGGCGCGCCAGTTTCGAATGTTGCTGGTTTAATTGAAATTGACTTAAGCGGTATTCGCGCGCTAGATACAGCGGGCGCACAACGTTTGTACGAGCTTTTTGGCGCAAAGCTTGAAGCTGCCTTAGACTTGCAACAATCCCTTCCTGCAGAACGTGTTGCGCTTATTCGCACGGTCGTCAATGCAATAAAGCAAACGCCCGAACCCAAGCGCGCGGCAGAACCTCCCAATCCACTAATCGAAATCCTTGGGCGGATGGGTGCATCCATTACTGAGACGGGCAAGCAAACGTGGCTGCTTCTGGGGTTTATTGGCCTTACATTGCAGTCATTAGCGCAGAACGTATTTAAACCTAACCGTTGGCGGCCCACCTCTGTTGTTTGGCATATTGAACAAACCGCATTTAACGCAGTGCCCATTATCGCGTTACTTACATTTATGGTGGGCGCAGTTGTTGCCTTTCTGGGCGCTACCATTTTGAAAGGATTTGGTGCTTCGGTTTACACCATAAACCTGGTGGCATTCTCTTTCTTACGCGAGTTTGCGGTTCTACTTACCGCCATTCTTATGGCTGGCCGAACGGCAAGTGCTTTCACCGCGCAAATAGGGTCAATGAAATCCAACGAAGAGCTTGACGCGTTGCGCATGACAGGCCTGAACCCGATTGAGCTACTGGTATTACCGCGCATCCTGGCGCTGTTGGTTGCCCTTCCCTTGCTGACATTTGTAGGCATGGTTTCGGGCATTGCCGGCGGCATGATGGTGTGTGCTTTATCGCTGGATATCTCGCCATCGATGTTCTTTAACATAATGAACCGGGACATAGACTTACGCCATTTTGTGTTGGGTATGGTTAAAGCCCCGTTTTTTGCTTATTTAATTGCCATTATTGGCTGCCTCGAGGGGTTGAAAGTAAAAGGCAGTGCTCAGTCAATTGGCGAACACACCACTTCAGCCGTTGTTCAGTCTATTTTTGTGGTGATTCTAGTCGATGCACTTGCAGCGATTTTCTTTATGGAGATGGGATGGTAAACACCCCATTTTCTAATGCTGAAACGGTTGTGCAAGTGCGCGATGTACGTAACCAGTTTGGCACACATGTTGTGCACGATCACTTAAACCTCGACGTGTATAACAAAGAAATTCTAGGCGTAGTTGGCGGCTCGGGTTCCGGGAAATCGGTTCTATTAAGAACAATAGTGGGCTTGCAGAAGCCTGCTTCGGGGCAGGTTTTGTTGCGCGGGGCCGATGTGTACAACGACAACGGCAAAAACATGCAGGCGCAGAGCAGTTCTGCTGCCCATCCGCAGGCCCGTCGTCGTTTTGGCGTATTGTTCCAACGCGGCGCGCTGTTCTCGTCATTAACCGTGCTGGAAAATATCGCGCTACCCTTAATTGAACATGCAAAGCTTAACCGCAACCAGGCTGAACATATTGCCCAGATGAAGCTTGGGCTTGTTGGCTTGGACGCACAAGCGGGAAACTTGTATCCGGCCTCATTATCGGGCGGAATGATAAAACGCGCGGCATTGGCACGCGCGTTGGCATTAGATCCAGACATTCTGTTCCTGGACGAACCCACTGCCGGTCTGGACCCCATTGGGGCCGGTGCGTTCGATGAACTGATCCGCACGCTACGTGACGCGCTTGGCTTAACCGTTTTTCTGGTCACTCACGACCTTGATACGCTATACACCTTATGCGACAGGGTTGCGGTTATTTCACAAAAGAAAGTACTGGTTGCTGATACTCTGGACGTTGTGGCCGAGTTTAATGACAACTGGATTCAGGAATACTTTCATGGCCCACGTGGGCGTGCGGCGCATGCCGCTGCGTTAAAAACGAAAGGACACATATAAAAAATGGAACCTCGCGCACACCATGTGCTAATTGGTATTTTCACGGTTGTGGTCATTGCCCTGGCTTTGTTAACGGCGCTTTGGTTTGGCAAGTACGATCGTCAAACTGAAATGGCAAAGTACACGGTTGTTTTCAACGATCCGGTGCGGGGGCTTTCCACCGGCAGCTCGGTGCAATTTAACGGAATTCGGGTAGGCGAAATTACCGAGCTCTATCTGGACCCTAACGACGTTGCAAAAGTTCGCGCCACTATTTCAATTCGTGGCGACATCCCAATTCGCCAAAGCACGCAGGCACAGCTTTCTATTGTTGGTATTACAGGAATTGCCGTTATTGCACTGACATCAACCGCGGATAACGGCCCCATTCTTAAGGCACCAGACAACGAGCCGTACCCAATAATCGTGGCGCGCCCTTCCCCATTTGCTCAGATCTTTCGTAATGGTGATGCGGTATTAAGTGGGCTGACCGAACTTATTCAAAATGCCAATATGCTGTTATCGGCGCAGAATGTTCAATCACTTTCAAATACACTAGCCAACCTTGAGACAACCTCTGCCCGACTATCTGAACAAGATATTGATAAGCTGGTGACGACCCTGACCGATGCAGCTGAATCGGCAGCAGTCACCCTTAAGCGCGTTGACACTTTGGTGTCTACTGAAGGTCGCCAGGTCATGCAAAATACGTCAAGAGTCATGTCTACACTAGAACGTACCGCATCACGATTGGATGCCTTAATCCAAACTAACCAGCAGCCTTTAAGCGAAGGGATGGAAGGCTTCGCCCAGCTTGGCCCCGCATTGCAAGAGCTTAAAAACACATTAGCTGCCCTGCGCCTGACATTAAGACGCCTGGATGACAATCCGGCAGGTTATTTGCTTGGGCGGGAACCCTTGCAAGAGGTTGAACCATGAAAACTATTCGACTGACTTTACTAAGCCTAACGCTGCTTTTGGTAACGGCCTGCTCTATTTTGCCCGAACCGACACCGCAGCGGGTTTACCAGTTACCAGATCAAATTACCACTGCCGGTCAATCGAAACAGCCAGGGGCTACAAAATTATCCCTGCGCGTATCGACGCCCTCAAGCCCGCTTATTCTGTCGTCCAACCGGGTTCTTGTTATGAGTGAACCCAATCAGTTAGCTGCATTTAAGGGGGTAAGGTGGTCGGACCCAATGCCACAATTATTTCAGGCACGACTGGTTCACTATTTGCGTGATGCAAACAATTGGCGTGTTGTAAGCACCGATGACACCCCTATTAGCAGCGATTACGAGCTTGTTATACGGCTGGCGCAATTTCATGCCGTTAGAATGCCCGCGCATGCGCCCGGGGTACAGATTACCGTTAACGCTACGCTTGTAAACCGCAACAATAAAAAAGCGGTTTCAAGTCAGACGTTTTCAGAACTAGCCCCGGCAAACAGTAGCACGTTCACTGACCTGCTACACGCATACGGCACTGCGGCAAATACTGTGTCTGCCAACATAAACACATGGGCTAAAGCGCAGGTAGAAGGCTACTGACGTAGCGCAACGGGGGTCAAATTGTGCCGTTATTACGACTGGGGGTTATGTCGGGCACATAATCAACACTGTTATTGGTGTGGGCGACAGACACCCATTCAAGTGTTGCCCCCTTCGACCGGGCCAGGTACACCGCCTGATTCCGATTATGTGCACCAAGCCTTTGATAAACGCTTTCCGTATGGGCCTTGGTCGTTCCCAGGGAAATGTCAAGAATGCGTGCAACTGACTTTAATGCGTGCCCTTGCGATAACAACACCAATACTTCATATTGGCGGCGGGTAAGGCCAAGCAATTCAGCTTCGTTTATAAGCGGGGCATTGGTTTTAGCTGCTGTGGCCGATGAGGTTGAGTCGGCATTAAGAGCTGGCTCGGTTTTCGGGAGAACGTCTGGTAGTACAGTTGGTGCTTGCGCAGCCCCCTCATTCGCATTCTGCTTATGCACAACATGATCAGAGGCAGCCGAAGTGAGGGATTGATCCCAGGGAAAGCATGTGCGGCCGGCAAGCACGCGCCGCACACTGTCGACAAAGACATCGGCAGGCGCCGACTGGTCGATAAAACCGGCTACTTGCTTTGGCAAAGCACGTAACACATCATAGTCGGGCGCGCCCTCGGCAAGCAAAACGACTTTTTGCGGTAAAAACGCCCGTAAGCCGGCCGTAACCAATGACGTGAGCCGCTCGGGTGATGCAATGGAAATAAGTAGCACATCGATCTGTTGGGACGGATCGGGGAACCGGTCGAGGTCGTGATAAGAAAACCCCATTAGCTGAACATTGGGGGTAACGTTAGCCAAA
>NZLH01000286.1 GCA_002694155.1 Pusillimonas sp.
GGTCAAGCCTATAAGGCTCGCCAGGTTGTTTTTGAGATGGCCCCGGTACCTGGGCAGGCGCACGCCGGAGCGGTGGGTGGCGTGCAGGTTTCTAACGTGGTTGAAAGTAATGCGCCCGCCCGAATGGAGTATCAACCCGACCATCCTCTGGCCAATGAGGAAGGTTATGTCGAAATGCCAAATGTGGATGTTGTGGCGGAAACCGTCAATATGATTTCCGCTTCTCGCTCTTATCAGGCCAATGTCGAGGTTGTTAATACGGCCAAGGCGCTAATGAGTCGCACGCTGTCAATAGGGCAATAAGCCGCTAACGAATTATTCTTAATTACCTGGAGGTACGACCGTGACAACAGTCGATCCTAATGCAATCGCCCAAGCAACCTCGGCCAGTTCTTTGGCTTTGTCGGCTGCCGAGTCTTCCAAGCGTGCAGAGGACATGAAGAACCAGTTCATGACTCTACTCGTCACGCAGTTGCGTAACCAAGATCCGTTGAATCCAATGGAAAATGCCGAGTTCACTTCGCAATTGGCGCAGTTGGAAACGGTTAACGGCATTACGCAGTTGAACAACACCCTGCAAGCTTTGTCGGGTCAAATGGACATGACGCAATCCATGCAGGCGGCCACCCTTATCGGTAAAGAAGTACTGGTAACGGGTAACAAAATCTCTACCGGTAGCGCCGCAGACGATCCGAACACCAAAGTGTCCACGCCGTTCGGGGTCGACCTTATTTCGTCTGCCGAGAAAGTGAAAGTAGCCATTCTTGATGGCAGCGGTAAAGCAGTACGCAATGTTGAGTTAGGGCCGGTTAATGCGGGCGTGGTTTCACTTGAATGGGATGGCCTCAATGATTCCGGCTTGCCAGTACCCGATGGCGCTTACACGCTAGACGTGACTGCGGTGGGTGCCGATGGCTCAGCCGTTGGGGTTGAAGCGCTGACGTATGGGCAAGTTTCCAGTATCGCTTATGCCTCTACCGGTGTGCAGTTGGACCTGGGGTTAATGGGTTCGCGCTCGCTATTCGATGTACGCAAGATTATGTAACGACGTTGTTGTTGGTTGAATTTAGCCGCCAGGGCGCAAAGATTAAAGCCCGCGGTGTTGAGGGTTAATTTTGTAAGGAAAATATTATGGGTTTCGGTCAAGGTCTAAGTGGTCTGAATGCCGCAGCGCAAGAGCTGGATGTTATTGGCAATAACATCGCCAACGCGGGCACGGTGGGTTTTAAGTCGTCGTCGGTCACGTTTGCCGATGTTTACGCTAACTCCCAGGTGGGTTTGGGTGTGAAAGTGGCGGCGGTCAATCAGCGGTTTACCGTGGGTACCATTAGTAACACTGGAAACGCGCTGGACATGGCAATTGATGGCACAAAAGGGTTGTTTCGTACAGAAGACACCAACGGAAATGTGCTCTATACCCGAAACGGGCAATTCTTTGCCGATAAAGATAACTTTATTGTGAATGCTCAAGGGCAGCGATTAACTGGTTATGGCTTAATTGGCGACGACTTGCAGCCTATTACCGTGCCTGTTGGCAACTTGGCGCCTCAAGCCTCGGCTGATATTACTACTCGTGCGAACATGGATGCCAATGCTAATCCCGTGTACGAAACCGGTGTAGCGGAAGCGCTGGGTGGCGTTTTTATGAGCGACGATGGGGGGGCAACTTACACCCAGTACCAATATCGGATAGGTGCTACCGGGCAGATTTCCTGGTTTGATATGGCGACTAACCCCATTAGTTTGCCAGACGGAAACTACACAGCGGCAGACGATGGTGCGGGCACAGACGCTACAGCAGTCACTTTGGCTACGACAACGGGGCAATCTGTAAGTCCGGCGAACGTATTGGGAGAAAGCGCTACCGTTGGTACCCCCTATACCGCGCCTATTGTTGCGCATCCATTTAGTGTAACCGACCCCGAGAGCTATACCCACACATTACCGCTGACGGTATACGATTCGGTGGGTAATTCGCATCAAATGATTCAGTATTTCGTGAAGCGTCCGGGTGGCGGTGGCGATGCGCAGTGGGATGTTTATTACACGTTGGACGGCAACGTTGTGAATGCCGCTGCACCCCATGAAATTACCTACGACTCGGCAGGTCGCCTGAAAACCGGGGCTACGGTTGATTTGACCATACCGAACCCTGGCGGTGTAGACGCTCCTGCCGACGCGCTGGAGCTCACTTTTGATTACACCGGCTCCACCCAGTTCAGCGGCGATTTCTCGTACAACTTCACACAAGACGGCTTTCCTACCGGTGAATATGCAGGGTTGTCGGTTGATACCGACGGTTCCGTTATTGCCAGTTATACCAACGGTGAAATGCGCACCATTGGTTACGTAGCCTTGGCCAATTTCAATAACCTGAACGGGTTGAAGGCTTCCGGTGACAACGCTTGGGTGGAAACCGGTGCCTCGGGTCAGCCTATTGTTGGTCGCCCGGGTACAAATGGTTTGGCCACTATTAAAGGCCAGGCGGTTGAAGAGTCGAACGTTGATATGAGTGAAGAGTTGGTCAAAATGATTATTGCCCAGCGCTTCTACCAGGCCAATGCCCAAACCATTAAGACGCAAGATCAGATCGTTCAGAACCTGATCTCTATGCGTTAATAAAAGGGTAGCGTAATGGATCGCGTAGCCTACATTGCGGCCGGGGGGGCAGCCCGGGTACTAGAGCAGCAGTCTGTACTTAGCAACAATATGGCCAACGTAAATACGTCCGGCTTCCGGGCGCAGTTGGCTAACTTTCGGGCAGTGCCATTTCAGGCGCAGGGTGGTGAGTTGCCAACACGGGTAGGTACGGTAGCTTCTACGCCGGGTAGTCGCCTTTCGCAAGGCACCCTTACCGAAACCGGCCATGCGCTTGATCTGGCCATTACAGGCGAAGGTTGGTTCGCTGTACAAACACCCGATGGCCAAGAGGCTTACACCCGTGCGGGCGATTTTGCGGTTAATGCGCAAGGGTTGCTTGTTGGTCAGTCGGGTTTGCCTGTGCTTAGCAACGATGGTCAGCCAGTTCAGGTGCCCGAGCGCGGTAGCGTTACGTTTTCCAGCGACGGTTTTATTACCGCGCTGGGCGCGGGTGACAACCCTGCAGACATTCAGGTAATTGGTCAGTTAAAACTGGTAAATCCGCCTGCGGAAAATCTGGAACGCGGAGATGACGGCCTGTTTCGCTTTAACCCGGGCGAGGGTGCTGTTGCCGCACCGGCCGATCCGAACGTGCGCATGATTTCCGGTTTCGTTGAGAAAAGTAACGTAAGCGCGGCCGAAACCATGGTGGGCATGATTGAAAACGGCCGCATGTTCGAAATGCAGATGAAAGCCATTCAAGATGCTGACCGTAACGCCGAGCGTGCCAATTCTATTTTGTCTAGCAACGGCTAATTAACAAGATAACGTAAGTGCTAAAGCAGCCTGGCTGCAAGACCAAGGAACAGAAAAATGATTCGATCACTCTGGATTGCCAAAACCGGTTTGGAATCACAACAAACCAACATGGACGTCATTTCCAATAACCTGGCCAATGTGAATACTTCGGGTTTCAAACGCGGCCGGGCGGTGTTTGAAGATTTGATGTATCAAACTATTCGTCAGCCAGGCGCGCAAGTGGGCGCAGCCAATCAGTTACCTTCCGGCCTGCAAATTGGTACGGGCGTACGCACGGTTGCCACCGAGCGAATTCATACCCAAGGTAATTTGCGCGAAACCGGTAATCCGCTAGATGTGGCCATTCAGGGGCGCGGCTTTATTCAGGTAGAAATGCCCGACGGCACGTTCGCTTATACACGTGATGGCAGCCTTCAGGTCGACCAGAACGGGCAGTTGGTTACCGCGGGCGGTTACCCCGTTCAACCACCTATCAATATTCCAGATAACGCGCTGAACGTCACCATTGAGCGTGACGGTACGGTATCGGTGACGCAACCGGGTGCTGTGGGCATTAATGTTGAAGTAGGGCAGTTGCAGTTAAGTACCTTCATCAACCCTACCGGGTTGCAAAGCATGGGTGAGAACCTGTATGCGGAAACAGACGCGTCGGGGCCGGCGAACTTTGCCCAGCCTGGTTTGGACGGTGCTGGCCTGATGTTACAGAACTATGTGGAAACGTCGAATGTGAACGTTGCTGAAGAGCTGGTAAATATGATTACCACCCAGCGTAGTTACGAAATGAACAGCAAGGCCATTCAAACGTCCGATCAAATGTTGTCACGTTTAACGCAGCTGTAATAAAGGTTTTTGAGCGGATTGTGCGGGATATGAGAAAGCAAGTGCGTTTGGGGCTGGTTGGTGCGGCAATACTTGTATTGCATGGCTGCGCCATGATTCCCCCCGAGCCGGTGGTGACAGGGCCTTTAACGGCTCCTCCACCTCCCATGACCACGGCTGCGCCGCAAGCTAATGGGGCTATCTATCAGCCCACGGCGTACGGTAACTATCCTTTATTCGAAGATCGTCGTCCCCGCAATGTGGGCGACATCGTCACTATTGTTATTCAAGAGCGCACCAACGCAGCCAAACGTGTTTCAACAGAAAGCAGCCGCTCGGGTAGCGCGGGGTTCGGCATGGATACCGTGCCCGACTTTTTGCCGCCTGGTTTGGGGCCACAACAAAGCTTCAACATGAATGGTGACAACGTAGCTGAAGGCAGTGGCGCAAGCGAAGCGAACAACACGTTCGAGGGCACGCTTACTACAACAGTCATTGGTGTGTTGCCAAACGGTAATTTACAAGTAGCAGGCGATAAACAAATTGCCATTAACCGTGGCTCCGAGCACATTCGGTTTTCTGGTGTTGTTGACCCCCGCTCAATTGCCGGCGACGGCACAGTCCCGTCAACGCGGGTTGCCGATGCGCGTATCGAATTTCGTAGTAAAGGTCGAATGGACGAGGTTCAAACCATGGGCTGGTTACAGCGGTTTTTCTTGAATATTTCGCCATTCTGACAAGGATGAAAATTGTGTTGAATAAACCCAATCACACCAAACCGGGCTTTAGCTTGAAAGGCGGCTTGGCCTGGTTATTGCTTGTACTTTTGTTTTTTGCAGCTGCGCCAGCGGCTTACGCGGAACGAATCAAAGACTTGGCATCGATCCAAGGTGTGCGAGAAAACCAGCTCATTGGCTACGGCCTGGTGGTGGGGCTTGATGGCAGTGGCGACCAGGTGCGTCAGTCTCCATTCACACAGCAAAGCCTTACCAATATGTTGTCGCAGCTGGGGGTGACTTTACCCCAAGGTACTAACATGCAGTTGCGTAATGTGGCTGCGGTCATGGTTACTGCGCGCTTGCCCGCGTTTACGCGTCCGGGGCAGTCTATTGACGTGGTCGTGTCGTCTATGGGTAACGCTAAAAGTTTGCGGGGTGGCACATTACTTATGACACCGTTAAAAGGTGCAAATGGCCAGGTGTATGCGTTGGCGCAAGGTAATTTGCTGGTTGGTGGTGCCGGGGCGCAGGCGGGTGGTTCCAGTGTGCAGGTGAATCAGTTAAACGGCGGCATTATTCCCGACGGCGCCATTGTCGAGCAGTCGGTTCCCACTACTTATGTGCGCGATGGGTTCATTAACCTGGAAATGAACACAACAGACTTTGGGATTGCACAGAATGTTGCTGCGGCATTGAACAAAAAGTTTGGTCCGGGCACTGCCTCAGTGTTAGACGGGCGCCTCGTTCAGTTGCGCGGTCCGCTCGACCCCTCACGGCAGGCCGCATTTTTGTCAGACGTAGAAAATCTACAGGTTAAGTTGCCGCCGGTGCGTGCAAAAGTCATTATTAACGCGCGCACAGGTTCGGTTGTGATGAATCGTACTGTCACGATTGACGAGGCAGCGGTCGCTTATGGCAACTTGTCCGTGTCGATTAGCCGTCAGGAGCAGGTTAATCAGCCCGACACCCCCTTTGCAGGCGGCGAAACGGTGGTAACCGAGAACACCGAAATTGCCATGCGAACAGATACCGGCAGCATTCAACGGGTGCAAACCAGTGCAAACTTAGCCGATGTGGTTCAGGCGTTGAACGCATTGGGTGCAACGCCACAAGATCTGCTGTCGATTCTGCAAACCCTGAAAAGCGCAGGCGCTTTGCGCGCCGATCTGGAAATTATTTAAGAGGCGGCCCTTATGACTGCAATGCCTTATTTTCTGCCTCGCCCCGACAGCGGTGCCAGTGCAATGGATTTCAGCTATTTGAACAAGCTGGGTTACACGGCCCGCAATACAAATGGTCAGGATCCGGCAGCACAAAAAGAAATTGCCAAACAGTTTGAGGCGCTGTTTTTGCAGCAAATTATGAAGCAGGCTAGGGTAAGTGATGCTGGTTTGGAGGGTTTGCTGGAAAGTAACCAAACGCGGTTGGCGCAAAGTATGGCCGATGAGCAAATGGCCACTAATCTTGCCGAGGCTGGCACTGGGTTAGCACAAGCTTTGTTGGATCAAATGCGTGGGGTCAACGAGGTTAAGTCCGACCCTCGCCTGGCAGCTGACCGTGGTCTGCAATCATTCTCGATTCAGGGCTCGGCCGGTGCGCGTAAAGAAATAGCCGATTCTATTTCCGAGTTGCTCGACATGCTTGCGAATTCGCCGGTTGTCGAGTCCGGTCGTCGCACTAGTGAGGCATTGTTATCCGCTATTCGCGGCGCACCTGGCCACATCGAGCAATTTGTCAACAAAATGGGCGATGCTGCGCGTCATGCGGCGCAAGAGTCCGGCATCCCGGCCAAACTTATTCTGAGTCAGGCAGCGTTAGAGTCGGGTTGGGGCCGCCGGGAAATAAAAATGGAAGATGGCTCGAACAGTTTCAACCTGTTTGGTATTAAGGCCACCGGTGGCTGGGACGGCAAGGTTGCAAACATTGTCACGACCGAATTTGTAGATGGTAAGCCACAGAAAATGGTTCAAGCCTTCAGGGCTTACGACTCTTACGCGGAGTCGTTTGCCGATTACGCACGTTTAATTAGCCAGAATGAACGGTATCAAGGTGTGTTAACGGCTCCCGATGCAGAAACCGCTGCGGTGCGGGTACATGAAGCGGGCTATGCCACCGACCCCAAATATTCCGAAAAACTTATTTCCATTATGGGTTATCTGGATGACCGGTTGGATGCCTTTATGGTGCGTGGCCCTTCAGCCAATGGCAGTGGCCGGGGGTAAACATTCCTGTTTCTCTGCCGTAAACCGGGTATCGGCTGTTGTTGCTGTTAATTGTTTGGAAACACTATGAACTTATCGAATTTGGGCCTTTCCGGCATTCAAGCTGCGCAAAACCGGTTACAAACCACTGGCCATAACATTAATAATGCCGCCACAGAAGGGTACAACCGTCAGTCGGTTAAGGTTTCCACCGCCGGAGCCCAGGCAACCGGGGCAGGCTACGTGGGGTTAGGCGTTCAGGTAGATACCGTCGAACGTGCCTACAATAATTTCCTGTTTCGCCAGCTGGTCGATTCCCAAAGCACAGGTGCCGAGTTAGCGTCATAC
>NZLH01000287.1 GCA_002694155.1 Pusillimonas sp.
AAATACAATCTTGCGTCATGAAGGTCATCAATAAATCGGCATCATGCCGGTTCCAGGCATCGGCAAAAGCTTGCAGAAATTCGGGGGTTGGAGTCGTATCTTTCATAAAGGCTCTTAATAAGAATGAACGTTCGTTCATATATTATGAAGTGACTTTTAATTCGGGTCAACATCTTGTCAGAAAACAAAAAACCCGATTCTTCTTCAGAACCGGGCTTATTTAAAACGACCTTAAAGTTTATTGTGCCAAGCGCCACTTACCATCTTTAACCGTAATCATTACCGGCGCGTCGTCAGAATACCCATTGTGATCGGTTGGCGACATATTCACGATACCATTCGTGGTGGGCAAGTTTTTTGTGCTTTCGATGTTATCGCGTAAAGCTGAACGAAATGCCTCGGTGCCTGGCTTCAATGACGAGTGGACACGTCCTAATGCATCTTCCAACAACAAATAGGCATCCCAAGCGTAACCCGAGAACGCGCTTAGCTGGTCTTTATCGAATTTGGTTCCCCATCGCTCTAGAAAGGCCATTGCCGGCTTCTTGGCAGGGTGATCTTCAGGCAATTCTTCCGCAACCGTCACCGACGCCGCCGCGGCCAACGTGCCCTCTACCGACTCCCCACCGACTCGAATGAAATCTGCATTCGTTACACCGGAAGTTTGATAGATATCACCTTTAAAACCGCGCTCTCGTAACGTTGCCTGAGGTAAAACAGCGGGCGTACCCGAGGCCACCACCACAACCGCATCCGGCTTGGCGGTCATTACTTTCAATACTTGGGCGGTCACAGAGGTATCGGTGCGATGGAAACGCTCGACAGCTACCAACTCGGGGCCTGCGGGCTCAACGGCCTTGCGCAATTCGGTTAACCAGCTTTCACCGTAAGCATCGTTAAACCCAATAAAGCCTATACGCTTTACACCCGACTCAAGCAAAGCTTTCACTGTTGCGCCCGCAGTTGCTGAATCATTGTATGGCGTTTTAAATACCCAACGCCGATTATCGTCCATAGGGCTAATGATAGAAAGTGCCGCGCCCAAACTCACCATCGGCGTTTTAGAGCGACCTGCTACTTCGATCATTGCAATGCTATTCGGTGATGTAGAAGCCCCAATAATGGCATCCACTTCTTCTTCCGTTACCAAACGCTCTACATTTCGTCGCGCAGCGGTGGTGTCCGACGCATCATCCAGGAACAAATACTCTACGTCGTAGTTGCCTACCTTTGTTGGCATAAGCGAAACCGCATCACGCTCGGGAATCCCTAACGAAGCCGCTGGCCCCGTAGCGCTTAATACAACCCCAATTTTGACTTGTGCCCACACAGGCGCGGCCACCGCCAAACTTAATAACCCTGCAATGATCGAATGTTTCATACTCAAAGGTTCCCCTAACAATTCCGGTTGGTTGGCACAAGCGGCATTACCGCGTTACTTGATACACGGGCGCTTGCCAATCGTTCAATATTTTGAACGATTGTTCAAAATATTGAAGACGATTATACTCGGGCATCACGCATTCGCCTCCTAGGATTAATACTGACAAATGAGCCAGAAACACGCATCGAGACGCTCAACGTCGATCTCTCGCATAGCAGAGATCCGTCGGCAAGACCTAATCGAGGCTGCCATTAACTGTATTGCCAAAGTTGGATACGGAGACGTAACCGTACAAACCATTTGCCACGCGGCAGGGGTATCCCGCGGGCTAATCGGCCACTATTTCAAAGGAAAAGACGAGCTCTTACTGGAAGCAGTAAGACAAGTAACGACAGAATTAGGTAACGCAACCAAACTAGCAGCCCAAGATGCCGGAGACAACCCCACTGCCAAACTCCATGCTCTTATAGACGCCAGCTTCTCGCCACCGGGTTTCACCGCCGAAAAAGTTGCAGTATGGACAGCACTGGCCAGCAATGCACACTGGTCGCCCGAGCTTGCGTTACTGTATAAAGAGTTATGGCGAGACTACCGTTACGCAGTTGCGCATCTTGTAGAGCGCGCAGCGCAAGAATCCACACGTGAAGTTAACCCCGAGCGCGTTGCACTTACCTTTTCCACATTAATTGAAGGTTTATGGATTGGTTGGCTGGCCGATCCGGAATCGGTTACCCGAGAAGCCGCGAAAGAAGCTTGCCGAGACTACCTTGATGCTGTCTTGCGGTCTTAAGCACACAGTTTTAGCGTTTTGCACGCCACTGAAGTGCGTATTGCCTTAACCATGCATGCCCACTTACCAACACAATTCCTAACGCAACCAAAACCGCACCAAATAGAAAACTTGGATCGAGCGGTTCACCCAACAGCCATACCCCGAGAACGATTCCGAACATAGGCGTCATGAAAGAAAACACCCCAATTCTGGATGCCAAATATTTACGCAACAACCAAAACCAGGCCAGAAAGCTGAAAAAAGACACCACGGTAGCCTGGAATGCAACACTGGCAATAACCTGCGGCGTGAAATTCACAGCAGTCTGACCGGTAACAACCGTTGCCAATAATAAAATGAGGAAACCACCAATTAGCTGATACAACAGCGTTCGCGTTGCCAGCGCATTCGATAATGCAGAGCAACGCACAACAACAGTGGTCGCCCCCCATGCCGCGCCGGCCAATACGCCTAGGAAATCACCCAAAAGCATATTCGGCGCATTTTCATACCCATTGCGATCTGGCCCTAAAAAGGCAATCGCTACACCCACAAATGCAAGCGCAATCCCAACCCATTGCCCCAAGGCCAAACGCTCTTCGGGTAACCGCCAATGCAACCCCAGCGCCGCAAAGAAAGGGGCAGTATATAGAAACACAGCAATATGAGAAGCGGTTGTGTAACGCAACCCTTCGCCCATTAATAAAAATTCCAGCGCAAAAAGCGCACCGACCAACAGCCCGGGTTTTAACGTACCATCTGACGTAATTAACGGCACACGCTGGTACATCATTAACAGCGCAACCAACACCGCAGCAATTCCCGAACGAATGGATATCTGAAAGATTGGTGCTATGTCGGTTGCAACCGCTTTAAGCGCAATTTGCTGCGACGCCCAAATCAAACACAACAACACCATCAGGCTGAACGCCTGAGAGTCAATTTGCTTTCTGTCTGGAACCATTACGCTTCGTCGGAATGATTCGCCACGCCCCGCCGCACCACAATAGGCACCGCCCCCAACTGCTTCTTGGCCACCCACTGCGCCAACGAAGCATCCAGGTAATCGGTATGGCCGGGAAACCAGTCGGCCAACGCCACCGACAAGCGACGAATCTCGCTAGCCTCGCCACCGCTCTCAACATACTGCGCCACCTCACGCATGGAGTTCAGCACCCCCGCGTGTTCATTCGCATGGCACTCGCGCGCCGGAAACGCCGTGGTTTCCATGTAATGCTCTTCCTGCGCGAAATGCGCTTCGCTGTGCTGAATAAGCTTGTACAAATGCGCCAGCAATTCGCTTTCAGGCACCTTCAACAAGGCATCCACAATTTCAACAAACTCGCGATGCGTATCGTCGAAGGGTTCGTACCCCACCAGGAACTTGTCTGTCCAGGTTAGGGACACCGCCGGGGTGTCAGTGTGCATGACGTCCACCTAAATTCAATAACAAAGTCAAAAGGCATCATAGCAAAAACCCTAGGTGTGGGGGTGTTTTTGCTGACGACAAATCACTCACTGTTCGGCTTACGCCCCATCCTTTTACTTTCAGAATAGGTAGCTGCGTCCTTATGCGCATACGCCAAACAAACTATTTTTATTCTCTCGACATTATATTTTTTTGTTAATACAATTAAATATTGCATTGCGTAAAGCAAATATGCGAGAGGTACGCTTTTATGAACAAAAAACAGCACAGCAAAAACACCACTGAGCCGGAAAACCCAGAATGGACGGCGTTAGAAGTGAATAGCGCAATGCGCCTAACTGAGCTACCCAACTCGTTACAAAAAAAATTACGTGGTCAAAGAGGACCTCAGAAAGCACCACGAAAGCTTCAAACCGCCATTCGCTTCGACGCCGACATTGTTGAAGCCTTCAAAGCACAGGGGCCTGGCTGGCAAACCCGCATGAACGACGCATTACGTGAATGGCTTAAACAGCAGGCTTAGTCAACGCTATAAAACTGAAGTTCTCACCCACTAACCATAAACCACAAACCTTGCATCCCAACAAGTAGACGCTTACACTACAAATATATAGTTTTTACGTCTACTTATGGACCGCTTATCCGCCATTCACATTCTGAATCAACTCGACCTGAAAGGCCGTTATGTGTTCACGCTTCGTGATCTCGAAAAAATCCTACCCGAAGCCAATCAAAGGACGTTTCAAACCGGCTTAAGCCGTTTGGTTAAACAAGGCATTCTGGAACGGGCGGCACGCGGCGTGTATATATTTGGTTTATCTAAACACAAGAAGGGGCCACATACCATCGAACTCATCGCGCGCTCGTTGCGCCGGGGCGAATATAACTATGTCAGTCTTGAGTCTGCCCTTTCAGAATATGGCGCAATTTCGCAAATCCCGATCGACCGCCTCACTGTCATGACGACAGGCCGTAAAGGCGAATACCGTACACCCTACGGAACGATTGAATTTACACATACCAAACGTCCAGTCAGCGACATTGTTCAACATATTCATGATGTTGGCAGGCCATTGCGTCTGGCCTCCAAACAAGCCGCCTACCGCGATTTAAAGCGCGTCGGCCGCAACACGCATCTGGTGGAAGAAAACGATGAAGATTAGTCCTGCCAATTTCCACGACCTGATTGCGCATGCCATGCAAAACAATGACTTTTCGGGAATGCGCCCTGTCATTGAAAAAGAAATTCTTCATTACGACATTTTGTTTTGTCTGGACCAGGCCGGGCTTCTTAAAGACCTGGTATTTCAGGGCGGCACGTGCCTACGCCTTTGCTATGGTGCCAACCGGTTCAGTGAAGACCTGGATTTCGCCGGCGGAAATTATGGCCGATAAACTGGTGGCCCTGCCTGCGAACCAGAAGTATGTGCGGCACCGCGATTTTTGGGACTTAACCTGGTTGCATCAACAACAAACCCGCCCTAATGTCGACTTGGTTCGCAAAAAAATTGCCGATTATCGTCTCGACAATTTTCAATCCTTACTTGAAGCCCGCATTGGCAGCGTCTCGGAGGTTGTTAACAGCAAGGCCTTTCATAATGAAATGAAACGTTTTCTGCCTACCAACGTATACGACCGCACCTTGGGCCAAACAAAGTTCAATACCTACCTCACACACACTGTATTAACTTTGCTTGAAACGCTTCATGCTCAACTTTATCAGCCCGGGCTTTTGCAGGAACCACCGTTCCAGCTTTAACCCCTAAAACACGCCCCGCCAGTTCAACTGTACGCCGTGGTCTTGCACCCCCGCACCATAAACCCCGCTATACCCCAGCGCCAGCGTGGCAGTGCGCGACACTTGCCCTGCCACGCTTAACGCCACATGCAAGGCATTTTCCAACACCGGTAAACCGTTCGAGGTAAACACCGCCTGGCTGCGGCTATATTTAAAACGCTGGCTGGAGGCTACTTGTATATTTCCACCCGCATGGCGCCAGGCCAGGGTAAGCCGCGCCAGCGCCGCACCGGTAGGGGTTTCAATACGCGCTTGCCCACGCACGCCCAATTGGCTGTACCACACCGTGTGGCGCGAAGGGCTTACCGCCAAGGCCGCCGCACCGCCCTCTTCGGTAGAGCCACCACCGCGCAACTGCACACCGGCCAACCGCACGAAAGGCGACACCGCATACTGTGCCCGCCCCCATTTCGCAGGCAACCAGGCACTTTCCCACGCGCGCCAGGCGGCTTCACCAAATACCTGCACGGTATGGGCTGAAGCCGAACCCGACAGTTGATCTTGCAGCGCCCCGGCCGAAACCACACGGTTTGTATGCACTCGATGCCGACTATAAGCCAGGCCCGCAACCGCGGATACCCGATTCCGGTGCCACGCCACATTCAACCCAAAATGCAGGGTATCGGCGCGCGCATTGGTACCCGCGCCGCCACCGGCCTGATTCATACGGGCGAATTGACCGCCCACCATGCCACCCAACCACACATTGGGCGCCACACGGTGTTGCGCCCCGGCAAACACCCCTTGCACCGAGCGGCTATCACCCCATACACCATTTCGACCCGGCCGTGAGCGGTCGGCATGAAACGCCCGCGCCCAGGCACAGGTGCGCCCACCTTGCGAAACCGCCGTGTCATCGGCAAATGTCACGGAACAAGCCTCCTGTGCCATGGCATTCAACACCGCCTCGCGCACAAAGCGGCTGTCTTCCAACAACCCAGACTGCA